>CALCIK010000092.1 GCA_937907475.1 uncultured Bacteroidota bacterium
TCACCAACAATTCCGGAACCACCGAATTGACTTGTGACGTTACAAGCATTAGTCTCACGGCTACCGGTGGAGTAAGCTATCTTTGGGATGACAATTCTAACGATGATGACAGAACGGTCAATGCTCCCGGTACTTATTCCGTGACTGTTACCGGAACGAACGGTTGTACTGATAGTGCTTCCATCCTAATTACCGGAGAAGGCGCACCCTTAGCAGGCATCACCAACAATACCGGTACAACTGTATTGAGTTGCAATACGCTTGAAATTAACTTGACAGCAACGGGTGGTGTTAGCTATGTATGGGACGATAGCAGTACAGATGCCAATAGAATTGTCAATACATCAGGGACATATACGGTAACAGTAACCGGAATAAGCGGTTGTACCGCTAGTGTTTCTATCGTCATTACCGGCGATACCTCTGCTATCTCTGCATCTATAACACCCAACGGACCGACTACTTTTTGTTTCGGTGATTATGTAACTTTAGATGCCGGTGATTTCAGCAGCTATCAATGGAATATCACTGCCGGAAATGCTACGACTCCAACAGTCATTGCTAATACAGGAGGCCTATATTCTGTAACCGTTACCAATACAAGTGGTTGTACTGCAAGTGCATCTATCATTATAACCGTTGAAGAATCGCCTAACGGAAGTTTATCGGGCAATATGAGTTTGGTATGTGAAGAAGATAATATCAACATTACTACAGCAGGTGGCGTGTTTTATGAATGGGAAGGCCCAGGTGGATATAGTTCAATTGGTGCTATTCTAAACCGAAACAATGCTACGACAGCAATGACTGGTACTTATACCGTTACCATTACCGGTGCAAACGGATGTACTGCCATGATTACCACCTTTATTACCGTTCAAACCAAACCAGTTGTAGCGATTACCGGAGATACCAATATTTGTTCGGGTAATGACATTAACCTAACCGCTTCAGGAGGCTATAATTACGATTGGAGTGGCCCGGGAGGATACAGTACTAATGGCACTTTATTATTCCGTAATAATGCAACTGTTCTAATGTCGGGTACATACTCGGTTACTGTTACAAATGAATATGGATGTACAACATCGGCAAGTGTATTTGTCAATGTCAATGCTTCACCTCCTGCTTCCATAACCGGCAATACCGGACTTTGCTTGGGAGAAACACTCAATTTGTCGGCATCGGGAGGAATAGCATATAATTGGAGTGGGCCGGGTGGTTATTCAGCAACCGGTTCTTCCATTACCCGCACAAACGTAGTGGGTTCAATGGCGGGAACTTACACAGTTACAGTAACCAATGCTAATGGTTGTAGTTCGTTAACTGCTGTTACGGTTACGGTAAATTCTGCAAGTGCGAGCATATCGGGCAACTCGGGATTTTGTACCGGAAGCACAATTACCCTCACCGCTTCCGGTGGAACATCTTATTCATGGAGTGGCCCCGGTGGCTATACTGCAAGTGGGGCAACAATGATGCGTTTTGGAGCGACAGCAGGCATGGCAGGAACCTATACGGTAACTGTAACCGGTGCAGGTGGTTGTACAGCAACAGCTAATCATACAATTACTGTTGGTTCTCCATTTACCTCAACGATCAGCGGCACTACAAGTTATTGCGAAGGAACAACAATTAGCTTGGCCGTCTCCGGCGGCTCATCTTATTTATGGAGTGGGCCGGGTGGCTTTTCTGCTACAAGTTCTTCTATCTCCATACCGGGAGCTACTACATCCATGTCGGGTACTTATACAGTTACTGTTACCAATGCCGGTGGTTGTACCGCCTTTGCAAGCAAAGTGGTTACTGTTAATACTTTACCCACAGTCAGTATCTCCGGAACAACCAACGTTTGTGTAGGTGCTGTTGTCAGCTTAATGGCATCGGGCGGCAGTTCTTATGCTTGGAGTGGGCCGGGATTTAGTGCCACGACAGCAACGATAAACCGACCGAATGCAAACATCTCCATGAGTGGTACATATACTGTTACCGTTACTAGTTCGAGCGGCTGTAAATCAACTGCAAGCATCATTGTAACGGTCAATCCTAAACCTACTGCTGCCATAACCGGTAATAGTAGTGTTTGTACGGGAAGTACGCTAACCTTGACCGCATCGGGCGGAGTTTCGTATGCTTGGAGTGGCCCATTAGGTTTTTCAGATGTAAATGCTACTATCAACAGAGAAGGCATGACGGCTTCTATGGCAGGAACCTACAAGGTTACTGTTACAAATGCTTATGGTTGTACAGGTACTGCAAGTAAATACATTACCGTTTTAGCCACCCCCACAGCTACCATTTCTGGCACGACCGCTGCTTGTGCCGGCACTAACATCGGTTTATCTGCTTCCGGTGGAAGCACCTATCTATGGAATGGACCCGATGGATTTACCGCAGCAACTGCATCGTTTACCAGAACCAATGCCACAGTTACCATGTCGGGCACTTATACCGTTACGGTTACAAATGCTTCGGGTTGTACCAATTCGGCAAGTCGAACCGTTACCATCAATCCATTACCTATTGCAACGGCAGGCAGCAACAGCCCCGTTTGTATTGGCGGAACAATAAACCTGAATGCAACTGGTGGAGTGACTTACGCATGGTTAGGCCCCAATTTGTTTAACTCAAGTTTACAAAACCCGTCAAGGACCAGTGCTACTCTTTCAATGACAGGAACCTATTCTGTCACAGTAACCGATGCCAACGGCTGTAAAGGAACTGCTAACACTCCCGTTTCAGTCATAAATTGTTCTATGAAAACCCTTGATTTAACCGTAAGCGAATTGACCGCATATCCCAATCCTACCAACGGAGAAACAACTGTTCAATTGACCACTTCAAACTCTTCGCTTATTAAACTATCAGTCTTTGCCATCGATGGCAAAGAAGTGGCTATCTTATTCGAAGGGCTGACCGAGCAAAACAGCGATTACCAATTCCATGTTGACATGAAGGATTTACCATCGGGCAACTATTTTGTTGTACTAAAAGATGCTGACGGTTCGAGCAAACAAGTCAAATTGATTCTAAGTCGTTAGGAATAAGGCATAAAACGAACATCGCCGGCAACGATTGACTGTTGTCGGCGATGTTTTGTTTTATACAATAGCAGTTGATTTTACATTCGTGCAACTTCAATACTCCATTTACCAATATAAGGTATCTCTCCCACATATACCTCTCAAAGCCCACTCTTCGAAGCGGCTTGCTTAAAATCTTCCATCAGTGTGTCGGCATCTTCTAAACCAATATAAAATCGGATGAGGTTCCATGGCAATTGGTTTTTCACCTGACCATAATTGTCGGAAGTATATAGCACACTCATCGGAAAAACCAACGACTCGTGCCCCCCCCAAGAACAGGCAAGGATGAAATACTTTAGTTGGTTGCAAAAAGTTTCGATTTGCTCTATGCTATCGGCTTTTACCTGCAAAGAAAACAACCCGCCACAACCTTTCATCTGTTTTTGCGCAAGTTCATACTGTGGATGTGAGGGCGAAAAGGGGTAAAACACTTTTTCTATCCAAGGCTGTTGCTCTAAAAATGCCACGACTTTACCGGTCGTTTCCGACACTTGTTTGAGGCGAATGGGTAAAGTACGCAAACCGCGTATCATCAACCACGCATCATTGGGCGAAATAATCCCTCCCAAGGTCATAAATTCCGATTCAAAGATTTGATGAATAATCTTTTTACTGCTACACACCACACCGGCAACTATATCGCTATGTCCACCCAAATACTTGCTAGCCGAATGGGTTACCATGTCAATACCCAGTTCAATCGGGGTTTGATAGATGGGGGTGGCATAGCTATTGTCAATAATCGTAACCAATCCGTGTTTTTTGGCAATATTTGCCACGGCTTCTATGTCTTGCAATTCAAAAGTAATCGAATTGGGACTTTCGAGAAACAGCAATCGGGTATTTTCTTTAATCGCTTGCTCGTAATGCTGCGGGTTTGTTCCATCAATCATCGTGCTTTCAACGCCAAATCGGGTTAAAAAGTTATTGAGGAGTTTATTCGTCCAGCTATAAGGCTTTTGAACGCAAATAATATGGTCGCCGGCCTTTACCTGCGACAATACAGCCGCCGCAATCGCAGAACTTCCACTGCTAAAGACAAGCGCATCTTCCGCTTTCTCCAATGCCGCAACTTTTTTGCGGAGAATGGCAACCGTTGGATTACAACCTCGTGTGTAAAATGGGGTATCCATTTCATTTTGTAAAGCCTCTCGCATCACGGCAATATCGGGAAAGGTAAAATTACTGCTTTGAAAAATAGGCGGCGAAACGGCATATTGATATTTCTCGCGCTCCTCGCCCAAATGATTGAGAATATAGGATAAGTCCATTTAAAAGTTTGATTTTAAGATTGTTATTGAACATTAGTTGTTAAAAAATTAAGCGGCAAGACAGTTCAAAGATAAGAGTTCTAAAATGCCGGGTTAACTATTTGATAACCCACCATCTTATGCCGAGAGGTCAAAAATATGGTCAATCCAAAATTGGTTATGAACCATATTCCCTTAATAACTAAACGGCATCAAGTACATTTGAAAACCTTATTGCCCTATTAGTAATTGGCTTTTTTCAGGCAAAAGTGTCCTTTGTTCTCAAAAATAACCCCCTAGGATAGGCAGAAACGATTTTGGGGTTCACAGAAACCATTTTGGGATAGGCAGAAACGATTTTGGGGTTCACAGAAACTATTTTGGGATAGGCAGAAACGATTTTGGGGTTCACAGAAACCGTTTTGGGATAGGCAGAAACGATTTTGGGGTTCACAGAAACTATTTTGGGATAGACAGAAATCATTTTGGGGTTCACAGAAACCTTTTTGGGGTAAACAGATATTTTTTTGAGTTGATTTAATACAAATTTAACCATAAAACAAACCAATTCCTGCCTATCAGAATAATAAAATGTTGAAATTTGATAGAACATCAGTTCTTTACCAAATATAGAACTATTGCCATGATTTAATTTTGTAAAAATGCAATAAAGTTCAGTAATCAACACAATAACACAACCTGAGTAATTAACCAAATTATCAAACACCATTTCAACTCAAAAAACTACGCAAAACGGTATGTTATAAAACCCAAAAAAAACTCTGTGAAACTCTGTGTCTAACTCTGCGAAACTCTGCGTTTAAATTTTCTTTTAATGCTGCATCATAATAACTCAAAAAAACTCTGCGAAATGCTGAGTTTAAATCTTCGTTTAACGCTGAGTTTAATATTGTGTAACCCCCTTTTAGTTAAATCGTTTTTGTTGCTTTTCCAACAACAGATGGTCTTGTTCACTTTTCAGCAATGCCCCTAGAAAGGGTGGGAAATGCTCTTTTAAATCAATGCGCTCCAATTCGCTGTTGCCCACTTTACCAACTATCAACAGCTTCAACCAATCCAACAACTCGCTTGTCGAGGGTTTCTTTTTCAATCCACGCACTTCGCGCAAATTGTAAAACACAGCCAGCGCATGATGTATCAATCGCGTATCCAAATTACCGTAGTGAACATTGATAATCTGCTTCATCGTTTCTTTGTCGGGGAAACGGATAAAATGAAAAAAGCACCGGCGCAAAAACGCATCGGGCAACTCCTTTTCATTATTCGAAGTGATGAGAATAATCGGCCGGTGTTTAGCAGTAATCGTGCGTTGCAATTCATGACAGTAAAACTCCATTCTGTCTAACTCTTGCAATAGGTCGTTAGGAAACTCAATATCTGCCTTGTCAATTTCATCAATCAACAAAACAACCTGCTCATCGGCATCAAATGCCCGCCAAAGCTGACCGGGTTTGATGTAGTTACTAATATCATTCACCTTTGCATCCCCCAACTGCGAGTCCCGCAAACGCGAAACTGCATCATATTCATAAAGCCCTTGTTGAGCCTTAGTCGTAGATTTGATATGCCAAGTATAAAGCGGCAAGTTATAAAAACGTGCAATCTCATAAGCTAATATCGTTTTACCCGTTCCCGGTTCCCCTTTAATCAACAAAGGGCGTTGCAAGTTGACAGCAGCATCCACCGCAACCATCAATTCGCGAGTAGCTATATAGGAATCAGTTCCTGAAAAATGCATCATTTTATTTACGATTTAAGACGTTAGATATTAGATATTAGACCGAAGAAGTTAGACTGAAGAAGTTACGATTTCAGATATTTCCATTGGGTTGTCTGTGGGGCACAGACAACGGAATAACTTATAACTCATAACTTCTTAAATGAAACTGCCAACAAATCAAAACACCTATCACCGGCCGGTGCGGTATAGTAATCAGACAACTGTATATCGCTCACCAACTGTTGATTACCCTTCATCAACAACCTTCGATTGATGCGATTGAGCAGGTCATAAGGTATTTGTAATACCCATCTTGGTAACCGGTATTGGAGGTTAAAAAGGTCGAAACGGGTAAAACGTCTCACCGATGCTTTATTCTTTTCGTAATAATCCATCACCTTTTCGTTCCCATAAACGCCTTGCATATCCGTCTTTGCAAAATATCTGTTCAATAACGCCTTCAGTTCACCGGGCGTATATTCCCGCACATGCCAAGGGTTTCGGGTCAACGACATCGTGCGGTTTGGGGTGGTGAGCACCAACACACCACCGGGCTTTAACACTCGGTGTATCTCTTTCACCAAAGCCTCATCCTCTTCAATATGCTCTATCACCTGAAACGAAACCACCGCATCAAAACAATTATCCTCAAACGGAAGGGGCGGAACACTAACCTGCCGAAAACTGACCTGTTTAAACTTTTGTGCCGACACGGGCAGTTGCGTTTGAAACTTATCAATCGCCATATATTCTGTAGCCAAAGGGGCTAAAATCTCGATGCCGTAACCCTCTCCGCTCCCAACTTCTAACACCTTTCCACATATAAGTTTTGTGGCAAAATCATAGGCTACAATATGGCGTTGGTAAATAACATTGTCCGAAACATCGTTGGAGGAAACCCTTTCGGCAGTTTGCATAATATAATAAGATTGTTGACCGTACTATTGACTGAAAAATCGAACCGCTCACTGTAAACACTCTTATTGTTTCACAACAAAAAAGTTCGACATCTTGCAGCGCACAAAAGTAAGGTAAAATAGATAAAACTAACGGGCGTTATGCAAATTAGCAGTATAAAAGCTAACTTATGCGGTTTGCGCTAAGGTTTTTTACTATTTTTGCTGCTTCATAAGTTTTACATCAAAACGAAGGCTCATTTTTTTGCCAATCCATACTACATAAATCATTTTTACATGAATTTTCAAACTTTCAAGCATGTAAACAATATAGCCGGGTGGTTAATATTTTTAATTGCCGCTTCGGTATATGCTCTTACTATGGAGGCTACGGTCAGTTTGTGGGACTGTGGCGAGTTTATCGCATCGGTTTATAAACAACAAGTCGTCCACCCTCCAGGAGCGCAAATGTTCATCATCATCGGGCGAATATTTACCCTCCTCGCCTTCGGAAAACCCGAACTAATTGCTCTGAGCATGAACTTCATGTCGGCACTTTGTTCCGGCTTTGCCATGATGTTCTTATTTTGGATTACCACCCACATGGCGCGTAAACTCCTCCTGCCTTATAGCACCGACTCCGAATTACCTATTGACAAAGTATATGCCATCATTGGTGCCGGGGTAATTGCCGGACTTTGCGGCACTTTTCTCGACAGTGTCTGGTTTTCGGCTGTCGAAGGCGAGGTCTATTCTATGTCGTTGATGTGGACAGCTTTGGTGTTTTGGGGTATTATTAAATGGGAAAACCGCGCCGAAACGCCTTATGGCGACAGGTGGCTCTTGTTTGTTGCTTTTGCCATCGGCACATCCATCTTCGTCCATTGGCTCAACTTGCTCTGCATTCCGGCAATGACCCTTGTTTACTATTTCAGACGTTACGAACCCACCACTAAAGGCGCAATATTAGCCTTCGTAACGGGTTTGGCCATAGTCGGATTTATCTTGAAATTTGTCATCACCGGCCTCATCGGCATCGCCACAAGCATCGAATTGTTTTTGGTCAATGGAATGGGAATGCCTTTCAACAGCGGTTTGATAGTGTTCCTTATTCTATTTACCGGCGGCTTTTCTTACGCACTATACTATACCTACAAAAAGAATAAAATCGCCTTTCACAATGCGCTCTTAGGCTGTTTGTTCATCTTTATCGGCTATTCTGCTATCGTTGCCACCGTTGTTCGTTCCAATTCTCACCCCAATATCGACATGAACAGCCCTCGCGATTTGGTGAGCCTTTCTTCTTACCTCAATCGCGAACAATACGGCTCGCGTCCTTTCCTCTACGGGCAATACTATACCGCAGAAGTAATTGACACCAAAGAAACGGGCATCAAATATTCGCGCGGCGAAAAAAAATATGACGAAGTTGGCACCAAGATTGACTATGTTTACGAAGGACGACAAACCCTTTTCCCTCGTCTCTACGATGTCAGCCCACAGTTTAAACCCGACTACGAACGATGGTTGGGACATAAAGGCGAGCCTACTTTTGCCGACAATATAAAGTTCTTTTTCAACTATCAGATAGGGCACATGTATATGCGCTATTTCATGTGGAATTTTGCCGGACGGCAAAACGACGAACAAGGAATGGGCGGACGAAAAGAAGGCAACTGGTTGAGCGGCATTTCGTTCATTGACGGAATGCGTTTAGGAAACCAATCCATCATGCCTCAACACATGAAAGATACTGCTTCGCGAAATGCCTTTTACTTCCTTCCTCTTCTGTTGGGGTTATTGGGAATGGTTTTCCAGTTTACCAACAACAAACGCAGTGCCTTGGTCATCCTCCTCCTGTTTTTCTTTACCGGAATGGCCATCATCATTCAAGGAAACTCGCCGCCGGTCGAACCGCGCGAGCGTGATTATATCTTTGCAGGCTCGTTTTGGGCGTTTAGTATATGGGTAGGTCTCGGAGTTATCGCCCTCTACGACCTGCTTAAAGACAAGCTAAACGGCAAAACCGCCGCCATCGTAGCAACCGTTCTCGCACTTTCAGTACCTGTCATCATGGGCTTCCAAGGATGGGACGATCATAGCCGCAACAACCGTTTTGGCGCAAGAGATTTTGCTGCCAACTACCTCAACTCCTGCGCCCCTAATGCCATCATCTTTACCCAAGGCGACAACGATACCTACCCGCTTTGGTATGCCCAAGAAGTTGAAAACATCCGGCGCGATGTTCGCGTAGTCAATCTCAGCCTTTTGGGTGTTGATTGGTATATCAACCAATTGCGCAGAAAGGTAAACGATGCCGACCCCGTTCCAATGACCCTTGACTCGTTAAAAATAAGAGGCAGCAAGCGCGATGTGGTCTATTACAAAGAAGATGCGCAGCGGGCACCCGCAGGTCAACACTTCCCCCTTCAAGACATCATGCGCTTCATTGGCGATGACCGTTTGTCTCTTTTACCCCAAGCAGGAGTGAACTATTTCCCCACCAAAAGCATCAGTTTTAAGGTGGATAAACAAAAGGTTATAGATAGCAACGCCGTTGCTCCTGAAGACAATGGTAAAATTGTTGATGAACTGAAATGGACACTCAACAAAAACAGCCTTTACAAAAACGACTTGATGACCCTCGACATTATCGCCGCCAATAATTGGAAACGCCCTATCTATTTTGCCATTTCTGTCAGCCCCGAAAGCTACCTCGGATTGGATAAATACTTCCAACTTGAAGGCCTTACTTACCGTTTGTTGCCCGTAGAAGTAGAACCCGCTATTGACCCGTTAACCGGCAAACCCGACCGTTCTCAACGAGGGCGCGTAAACCCCGACATCATGTATGACAACCTTATCAACAAATTCAAATTTGGTAATTTGGATGATAAAGACGTTCATGTAGATTCTGATTTACGCCGAATGGTGTTCAACTTCAGAGGCAACTATTCCCGTTTAGCATCCGCCCTCATCGAACGAGGCGACAATAAACGAGCCATAGAAGTACTCGATCATTGTGTCAAAATGATGCCCGACCATGCCGCCCCTTACAATTTCTATATGTACACCATCATCGAAGCCTACTATATGGCAGACGATTTCGAAAAAGCCAATCTATTGGCCGAAAATATCGCCGATAAGTTAGTAGAAGAATTGCGATACATCAAGAAACTACCCAAGCGCGATCAACCCTCCTACGAGCAGGAAATACAACTCAACGATTATTTTATCCGCCGTTTTTCCGCCCTCGCCAAACAAAAGGGTCAAACCGAGTTTTCAGCCAAGTTGGACGGAAAAATAGAAGAATTTAAAAACGACTTTTAAAGGGAATCTAATTGTTCGACATTGTTTGACCATTCTCTATCAAACCTATCAAACCGTTTGATAGTATTCGATAAAACAACAAAACCCTCGTTTCGACTTGAAGCGGGGGTTTTTTGTGTTTCAATGCAATCTATTGTTTCTAACTCCAATTTGTTTCAAGGAGGGGATTAGATATCAACGGAAATAGACGAACACATCAGCAAAATTTACCTATTTATTAACGTAAGGTTGGGATTACCATAGTCCCAACTTAATGTTAGGTTTACTATACGGTAATATGCCGACAATTATTTCAGTTATAGCAAATATACTTACCTTTGAAAAGTTATAGCTGTTACTGCACTCCAATTCATGCTTTAACTGAAGACTAAATTGTCGGCAACTATGTCAAAACCTGTTATTCTACTTGCCTTTGCAAATTATGAAGACCGTCCCGACCTTCAATTGAAAGGGTTGGCTAAGGAGCAAAAGGTCATTACCAATGCCCTGTTAAAAGCTCAGAACGAGGGTATATGTGAGGTAATTTCCAAGCCCGCTGCCGGCTTGAATGACATTATGGAGGTGTTTGCAAGCAAACCGGTGGCCGTGTTTCATTATGCCGGTCATGCCGATGACTATGAACTGATGTTGTCCGAAAGTGAAAGCCTGCACAGTCAGGGGTTTGCCGAGTATTTGGGGAAGCAACCGGCCTTGCAATTGGTCGTTTTAAATGCTTGCTCCACAAAAGGGCATGTGGAAAACTTGGTCAATAATGGCGTGAAGGCGGTGATTGCTACTTCCAATTTGATTAAAGATGAGGTGGCGGTGGAGTTTGCCAAGGATTTTTACTTTTACCTTGGCTTGGGAAAAAGTATTTTCTTTGCGTTTAACCAATTTGAAGCCAAAAACAAGATAGGAGGGAAGCGACCGGAAGAATTTTATATACCTCCCGCTCATCGGGCTTTGTTTTGGAAAGGGAAAGCCGATGCCGTGGATACCACGGTTTTTCCTTGGTTTTATACCGTAAAAGATGATTTCCATCTCAAGTGGAATTTGGCTGATGCCGCCGGAAACCCGCTTTTTGGGCTGCCCGATTTAGAGCATATCCGATATGATTTACCGGCCGACCCATTTTTGTACCTACATCACTACGAGCGGCAACATGCTGAAATATTTTATGGACGCGCTTACCAAACGCGCGAATTATATGACAAGGTAGGTGATATGCTTTGTCCGCCGGTGATTTTGGTTTACGGGCAATCGGGCGTTGGTAAAACTTCGCTCATGCAAGCGGGACTGTTACCCTATCTCGAAATGTTTACCACGCCTTATGTTACTTCGCGACATCCGGCAAAAGGACTGATCGATACACTCAAGGAAGTTTTTGGAATCACCGACCCGACTGTTTCTATTAAACAGGCATGGATGCAACGCGAAAAGGAAATGGCCGGAAGACCGGTGGTGGTTGTGATGGACGACATTGAAGAAGCACTTATTCAGCCTTATATTAAAGCTCAATCGAAGTTTGCCAAACTTTTTTTGGATAAACTACCTTCGGACTTGAGTAAGATACGTGTCGAAAAAAAACCTGTCCTGTCTGTTAATAAAGAAGCCGACAACGGAGAGGTTTCACCGGTTGAATTGGCCGATTTGACTACAGAAGTTAAAAAACTCCATCCTAAAATTGACCTTGTTCTATTAGAGTCGGCAGATAAGGCGGTTCTTTCTCAAACACGGTCGAGTCATTTGCTTGTTTCGGTTACGCCTCAGCCGGGGGAAAGCCTTTACCAAACCATTTCCCGGCATATTGACTCGTGGAAAAGCATTGTTGAAGCGGCGGATAAGCCCATCGCTATTGTTATCGGAAAACAACAGCAGAAAACAACAACCACTAGTTTGCTAGCCCCGCCTTCCATGCTCCAAACCCTTGTTCCTGCCAAAGAAAAAGAAATTGCACCGGCTGCAAACCCGTTAAAAGGAAACGATGAACTTCAGATGTTTATCAACGAACTGAAAACAATCTTTGGCGACCCCAACGACCGTCCGGCGGGTAAAATCATCTTGGTATATCGAAAAGAGTATCACTCTGAAATTGATATGCGTATCAAACAAGCCACGATTGCCCGAACAAGAACCTATATCGAACCGCTCACCAAAGAGGGTATTGGGCAGGTGGTCAATGGGTTGACGGCAAGTAAAAGAGTGCAACAGTTCTATAACCTAAGTGTGGAGGCAGGGCTGTCTGATTTGATTGCCAACGACTTGCTGTCTGACCGCGAGTCGGCAATTGCACCCTATTTACAGATACTTTTGACTAAAATGTGGGTGGATGCCAACAAAATCAACGAACCTGCACCGGAGTTTACCCGCGTTTTATACCTCAATCTGAAAGATGCAGGCATTTTGCTCACCGATTTTTTGGAGGAGAAAATGAAAGAATTGAGCAATTGGATTAAAGCGGTCGTTGATTCGGGCTTTGTTTTAGAACTGTTGCGCAGTTTTATCAACCGTCATGGAACGGTATCGAAGCGGAAAATGAACGATATCTTGGATCAATATCCAAATGCCCGCCCACTGTTGCCCGATTTGATTGAAAGGCTTAAACGCTTGTTTATTTTAGTCGAAACGCCCGCTTCCGATGGCAATCAAGCGGCTAATGAACTGAGTTTTTCACACGATATTTTAGCTCCGGTCATTCGCGAAATGCACGACCTTTCGGACCGTCCCGTGCAAAGGGCGAACCGAATACTCAAAAACAAACTGATTGATTGGTCATCGGGAAATAAAAAGAATTTGCTCGATGCAGGCGATTTAGCAGTGGTTGAATCTGCCCAACAGTGGCTGCCCAATTATTTTGCCAACGAGCAGGAGTTGATCAGTTTGAGCGACAAACAGCGAAAAAAGTTGAACAAATCGCGTTTGAATAAGCAAATCATGGCCGGATTGTTTGTAGCCTTTTTGATTTTGTCTATTATCAGTATCGGGTTCCTTTGGCGGCAAGCTGTTGATAAAACTTTACTCTCCCTTTCTTACGATTTAGCTTTTAAAGCAAGCACTTTATTGGAAACTTCCCCGACCAAGAGTTTTCGCTTGGCTGAATATGCCTATCGCACGCATGACAACAACCGTTCTTTCCAATCGCTTTGGAATGCGTACCACCAAAGTGCCATGTACACCGAGCTAAACGGACATACGCAAGCCATCAACAGTGCCGTTTTTTCACCCGATGGCAGTCGAATTCTGACCGCTTCGGCCGACAACACCGCTATTCTTTGGTTTCCCGCTTCGGGCGATACTTCTGTGTTCCGATGCCCTGCACGGGTGAACACTGCTGCCTTTTCGCCCGATGGGGCACAAATATTGGTAGCGTTGAGCAACGATACGGCTATTCTTTTCAACACCAATCATACTGTTGCAGCCATTTTTGCTGCCCATCAAAACGAAGTGCGCTCGGCGGTATTCTCACCCAATCAACAACAAGTGTTAACCGCTTCGTGGGACAATACTGCTATGCTTTGGGATACCAAAGGCAACCTGCTTCAAACCCTGCCTGCACACGATGACTATTTGACAGGAGCTATTTTTTCGCCTTCCGGAAACTATATCCTCACCACTTCGGTAGATAAAACGGCAAAACTATGGAGCAAAGATGGTCAATTGATTCATACCCTAGAAGGACATGCTTCGGCGGTCAACTTTGCCGTCTTTTCACCCGATGAGCAAATGATTGTTACCACATCGGACGACCAAACTGCCCGGTTATGGAACATCAACGGAGAACTTTTGCATATTCTGAGCGGTCATAACGGTTTTGTTGAGGGAGCAGATTTTTCGGCAAACGGTAAAACGATTGCCACTGTAGCACGGGACTACACCATCAAACTATGGGATACCGATGGCATGGAATTGCAAACCATTCAATGCCCGCGCAGTTTTCTTTATTCTGTGGTGTTTGCCCCAAATTGCCCAAATTGTATTCAAACCGGTGCAACATTGTTGACCGCCTCTGAAGACAAGACCGCCCGGATTTGGTCTTTGCAAAGCAACAGCATCCGCAGCCAAGAGGATGAGATTTTTTCAGCCACTTACTCACCAAACGGAAAATATATTGTCAGCACCTCCCGCAATAAAAAAGCCATTTTATGGGATGTGAACGGTAGAAAAATAACCGAGTTGCCGGGACATCAAGGAATGGTCAATAGTGCCGCCTTTTCGCCCAATAGCGACCAAATAATTACCGCATCGGCAGACAGTTCCGCCAAAATCTGGAACATTGACGGACGCGAACGCATCACCTTGACCGGTCATCACGAGGCGTTGACAGGGGCGGTGTTCAATCATTCCGACAAACATCAATGGGCACTCACTTCCTCGAAGGACAAAACCGCAAGACTTTGGGAAACATCGGGAAAACTGATAAGGACATTCATCGGACATACGCAAACGGTTGAATCTGCTGCTTTTTCGCCCAATGACAAATACGTGCTAACCGCAAGCAGGGACAGTACCGCCAAAGTTTGGCGCACCGGTAACGGGCAATTGCTGCAAACCTTAGTGGGACATGAAGCCGCAGTGGTGGATGCCGCTTTTTCGCCCGATGGTAAATTTATTATCACCGCCTCGCGCGATAAAACCGCCCGGCTTTGGTCAATAGACGGAAGATTGTTGCACATACTTGCCGGACATACAGATGTTTTGACCTCGGCCGGTTTCTTTCCTCAAGGCAACCGTATTATCACCACCTCTGCCGACAAAACGGCGAAGGTTTGGAACATAAATGGGGAAGAACTTTTCACCCTTTCGGGACATAACGCCTCTGTCGAAGCCGTTGCATTTTCGCCCGATGACAGTCGTTTGCTCACGGCTTCCAAAGACGGCACGGCTAAAAGTTGGCTCATCAACCCCGACTCGATGATTGCCGATGCCAACCTTCGGCGACTGGCTTTTTTATCGCTCGAAGACATGCGCAAATACGATGTCGAAGACACAGATCAACGGCTGGGGTTCGACCGCCTCAATTGGCTCTTTAAAGAGCGCAATGCGGCGCGCTTAGATTCTTATGCGCAATACTACACCATGATGGGAAAACAAAAACGCTCGGCCAAACACTTCAATACCGCTACCCGCATTTACCGTCAACTGTACGAACAGACCAACGACAGTTGTTATCTGCAAAAAATGAAGGAAATAGAAACTGCCCAGAAACGGAATCGGTAGGATTTTCTATGGAAATTCAAATCTTATAGGTTTTCAAAACCTATAAGATTTCAAAAGGTCATCATTCCTCCCCCATCCCTTTATTTACAAGGTCTGACGAAAGTCATATCATGCCCCCTATCACACAAAACCGTGTGCCTAAAGGTCAAAACCTTACGTTTTCAGCTCAAAAACCCATTTTCAAACGCTGTCAACTGACTATATCACACTGTCAACTGACTATATCACGCTGTTAACTGACTATATCACACTGTTAACTGACTATATCACACTGTTAACTGACTATATCACATTGTTAAGTGACTATATCACATTGTTAAGTGACTATATCACATTGTTAAGTGACTATATCACGCTGTTAACTGACTATATCATGCTGTTAACTGACTATATCATGCTGTTAACTGACTATATCACACTGTCAACTGACTATATCACGCTGTCAACTGACTATATCACAATGTCAACTGACTATATCACACTGTTAACTGACTATATTACACTGTTAGTTGATTATATCACGCTGTTAGTTGGCTATACTATTTAAAAGTGTGAAATAACAGTGTAAATTTGTTCGTTAATAGCGTGTTATACTGAATAAACAAAGTCAAAAACGGGGATTTTCTATTCAAAACTGTTCATTCAATCACGAAGAAATGGCATCTTGGGGTAAAAAAGGGATGAATTTTTCTGTTAACCCCACCAAACTTGATAAATACTTTGGTAATTGATTACAAACACTAACCCAACAGAGTCATTATGAGCCGTAATACAAGCAGGATTATCTTAGATGGAGATTTGAATAGGCTTTTGAAATTATCGAAAAAAATTGTTGAAAAACATATATCCGATGGTGCGTCAAGCATTTTGCCGGATGATTTGGTAGATGCCATCCAAGAAGCCTTGACAGCCGCCGAAGTGTTTCAAAATGAACAAGTAGAATTGTATAGGAAAACCGAAATAGATATGGAAGCACGTAATCTTGCTTTGGGATTAGATAGAAATCAAAGCAGTTTTACCCCTAACACGGTGAGGTTTGATTTGTGTGCCATTAGAGATTTTTTGAAAGGACAATTTCTTGGCAGTGAGAAAAGCCTTGGCAATTGGGGCTTTACGGTCAATCAACCTCGAAAGAAAAATGTCATTCCCATGCCTCGCAAAGCACCTGAAATCATTGAGTTGGCACAAAAAATAATAGGCAAACATGTTGAAGATGGTCCTGCAAGCATTCTTCCATCCACAATGATGGATCCCTTTATCATATTGACAAATCGCGCCAATGACATGCACAACAGCAGCGATAAATGGCGCAAATCGGCAGAAAATGCCACCGAAAATCGCAACAATATAACCGGACTTGGCACAGGCAACGCCCGCAAAAACCCCAACGCCCTCATCAATTTGGTCAGGTCGGTCAAATATTTTCTTCTCGCCCATTTTAGAGGACAAACGCAAGCCCTTGGCGATTGGGGATTTGAAGTGAATCGAAGTACGAGAAAACCGGTCACTCCCAAAAAAAAGGCTGAAAACCAAGACAAACCCGCCGATGTGGCGGAGTAATGTGTTTCCACCAAAACAATAAGCCCTCCTTATTTTCTATAAAGAAGGCTTATTAGCAGTTTTAGAAGCTACCTAAAAAATCCTTTTACTTCTTCCAATG
Source organism: uncultured Bacteroidota bacterium (assembly GCA_937907475.1). GTDB lineage: Bacteria > Bacteroidota > Bacteroidia > Chitinophagales > UBA2359 > UBA2359. The sequence continues at coordinate 17,160 of CALCIK010000092.1, forward strand.
CCGTTAGGCATGATCCCGGCGTACTCCGGGATTATTTCTACGGGATATCGGTTGCTGATAACCCCAACATTTTGCAAAGTATTTCGAGAAGAAAAACAAAGAAAACTCTGCGAAACTCTGCGTAAAACTCTGCGTAAATCTGCGGTTAAACTTTTTCGCAACCTATCGGTAATCGGTTGCTGATAACCCCAGCGTTTCGCAAAGTATTTCACAAAGTAACACAAAGAAAACTCTGCGAAAATCTGCGTAAAACTCTGCGAAAATCTGCGGTAAATCTTTTTCGCAAAACTCATAAAATGATAATTACTTTTCAAAAAATAACATTCCAATTTAAACACAGGGGATTTTTCGGACGGTCTCTCACAATTCACCAAAGCCGAGAAGGATTCGTTCCAAAAACTCGGTAAATGCAACTATAACCGTCCCCAACTGTTTTTATCGAGTTTGAGTTTTGCAGCGAAGTTCAAGCGGAGGCTTGTTCACGCTGTCTTTTTATTGATTAACAACCCGTCTTCTTTATGAATTTATCTAAATACGCAGTTCTAATTGCGATGACTTGGCTTTGTTGGGATGGACTTTTGGCACAAGAATACAACTCGCTTCATTGGCGAATTGACGGGGTAAATTTGGAAAAGCCATCGTATTTATATGGCACGATGCACTCACGCGATGGCAGAATACATGACTTGGGCGATTCGGTCATGTTGGCATTAAGCCGTTGCGATGCAGTGGCTTTGGAGATAGCAACCGACAAAATGGGCATTAAAGATATGTTCGGGGCGTTGAAACAAATGTATATGCGCGACACAACGCTTTCCGATCTTTACCCGCCCGAAACATATCAATTGGTTAAAAAAACAGTTTCCAAAAAGATGGGATTGCTGGGCGTGTTTTACAATGTTGACAAGATAAAACCCATGTTTTTGGCTTCCCTGCTCGATGAAATAGATACTGAAGCCGAGACGGTTAACCAACAAAAGTTGCTTTTGGATATGTATTTCCAAGAAGCGGGCATCCAACAAAAGAAACGCATCATCAGTATTGAAAGTGTTGACGAGCAAATGTCGGCAATTGACCAAATGCCCCTTTCGGTTCAAGCCGAAATGTTGCTCGATCAGGTGAACAACATGGGAAAAGAAGACACTTCTACACAAGTGATGATACAGCGTTATGTAGAACAGGATTTAGACGCTTTGCTTGCCATGTACGAAGGGGAGAAAGAGTCGAAAACCGAGTCGTTTGACCAAGCTATTGTGGTCAAACGCAATCGAACAATGGCCGAACGCATGGATAGCTTTATGAGAATTCAACCAACCTTTACTGCTGTAGGCGCGCTACATTTACCGGGCAAGAAAGGAATTATCAACTTGTTGCGACAAAAAGGATATAGCGTAACCCCTGTTTATTCTTCCGATAAAGTTTACCGTCCCATTCCCAAACCAAAGATAGACACACTCGCCGCCGCACAGCGACCCATGTACGAACGCCCTTTTATCTTGTTAAATGCAGCAGAAGCAGGATTTCAAACGCTCATTCCCGACACGGCAATAGTGGAATGGTTGGAAGACGACATGATTATTTACACCTACAATGACAGACGAAACGATTTGTTTTACAGCATTGCCTACACCGCATTGCCCGATAGTTCGGCGGTAAACAATGAAACGTTTTACAACGAAATAGCTTTGCGATTGGCAAAAACCAAAGGTGCGGAATTGGTCTATCAAAAGATGGTACCGGTGCTTGACTATGAAGCACAAGAGGGGCAATTGCAAATGGGTGATTTTATCCCCAATGCTTTTCTGCGCTATGTGATGGTGAGAACAGGAAACGATTTTTACCTCCTAAGCGTAACCGGCGATAAGGATAAAATCATGAAACCCGATGTGAATGTTTTCTTCGATTCCTTTATGGTTATTCCATAAGAGGGGTTAACCGGCCAATCCAATCGCGCAGTGTTTATTTATTGATATACAGCACTTCTTTCACCGCCTTAATTACCTTTCCTGCATTGGGAATAAAACCGGCAACCAAATTGGGCGCATAAGGAACAGGCGTATCTGAACCGGAAACACGTATGATGGGGGCATCCAAATAATCGAAGGCAAAACGCTGCATACTATATGCAATTTCGGTGGCAACCGAAGCAAAAGGCCATGCTTCTTCGACAACAATCATTCGATTGGTTTTTTTGAGCGATTGTACCAAGGTTTCGTAATCCATCGGTCGGATGGTACGAAGGTCAATCACCTCAGCACTGATACCTTCTTTTGCCAACTCTTCGGCAGCAGCAAGGGCTACTTTAACCATTTTGTTGTAAGAAACCAAGGTAACGTCCGTTCCTTCGCGTTTAATATCGGCTTTGCCGATAGGAATAAAGTATTCTTCTTCGGGAACAAGACCCATATCGCCATACATCACCTCCGATTCCATAAACAAAACGGGATCATTGTCGCGAATGGCAGATTTTAACAACCCTTTGGCATCATAAGGGTTTGAAATGGAAACCACCTTAAGCCCCGGCACATTACCCATCCAACTTTCAAAAGTTTGCGAGTGTTGCGCCCCCAATTGACCTGCCGAGCCGGTAGGGCCTCGAAACACAATCGGGCAAGAAAACTGACCGGCAGACATAGAAAGTATTTTGGCGGCCGAGTTCACAATTTGGTCAAATGCCAAAACTGCAAAGTTCCAAGTCATAAACTCAATAATAGGACGAAGCCCATTGATAGCGGCACCAACACCGATACCGGCAAAGCCAAGTTCTGTAATAGGAGTATCTATAATTCTCTTTTCACCAAATTCGTCTAACATTCCTTGGCTGACTTTGTATGCGCCGTCATACTGCGCAACTTCTTCGCCCATTAAAAATACTCGCTCATCGCGGCGCATCTCTTCCGACATCGCCTCACGAATGGCATCCCTCAAGCGAATTTCTCTCATGCTGAACCTTGTTTGTTAATTTGTGGGGCAAAAATACAAAAAACACATTAAAAACCCTTACTAAAACTGAAACCTGCCCGATTTGTTTACAAGACTTTGGTCGTCGGGTAAAAAAAAAGACATCAGAAGTCTGTGTCAAACAACTGATGCCTTTTATCACCCCTTCTTATAAATTGGTCGGGATGTTTTTTCGGTAAACGAATATTCTACAAAACATCAAGGCTTATGTACTTCAAAATGTACTTCTTCGGTAAATGTGTCGTCTTCCGAATCATGGCCGGTTACCGTTGTTTCTATCCGAAAAATACTGTTTTCGGTAACGGTTAACGGAACTTTATCTTCAAAAGTGTAGCTTTCTTCGGCATGAACATGCTCGTCATAACTAAAAACGACTTCGTTGTTGTTGGTTTCGTTCAATACTTTTACTTCAACATTGTGTATCATGGCATCGGCAGTGTAGTGAATATGAATATCGAGCGTGTCTCCACTGATTAGAATCAAGCCTTCTGCAGGGCTTTCAAATTCTATCGTAACATCCGTTGCACTATCGTGCTTGTGGCACGAACCAAGAAAAGCAAGAGAAAAAACGGCAAGCACTGTAAATAATATCTTTGGAAAGTTCATGTTAATTTTGATTTTAGATGAATGTAAAAGTCCTGCTTTTACGATAAATATTTGTGTTTTAGCTGTTGAAACAATCGGCTAAAGCAAATACGAAAGACCTTTCCTTGTTTGAAAAGGAAGAAATAAGGCAGTAAATAAAGGGATCTTAATGATGCTTATCAAGCAACAAACGGAGGGGGGTGGAAAAAGGTAAAAACCGGACTAAAACAGTAAAGAGACAAGAAAGGCTTTGCCGGTAATAACCAAGAAACAGGGTGGGAGAGGGGCAGCGTTAATACTTGTAACGGATTGAAGTAAAAGGGTACAAGTTGCCACAAAATTTGATTGGGAATTTTGTTTTGGGTTTCATTTGCAGCATTATCTACCTGATTGTACATGCTTTTCAAATGGCATTTACCAAAACATTTCAGTTCAGGTCGGTCTTTATTGACGCAGTATTTTTGGGTAATGAAAGATTTGTTTGCAAAATAACTGACAGACACCGACAATTGCAAAAAAGTCTGTGCCCAAAGTCCTGCAAGCAACAATATTACTCCGGCTTGTTTCATGTTATCCAAACAAATGAAAGTGCATCATGGTTCTTGAGTGCATAAACCTAAACAGGATAGGAGGATGTGGTTAACAACAAGTGAAGTAAACCACCACTTTCTTTTGTTTTTTGGAATAGGCAATGCTTTTACCGTTGATAGCACCCAACAAATAATAAAAACCTACGGCAGATTTATCGCTTTTAATATCATCCCAAATAGCCCGATCCGAATATTCGTCAGTAAACTCATCTTCATCGGGAATGGCAGGCAGAGAAAACGAATTTGACTCAAAGAAAGTTTTCATTTTCCTTACCGCATACTTTTTCTTATCTTCAACCGTGGGGTTTTGAGTAATGTCGAAGATTTTGTCGTCAATCAATTGGTCTGATTTAAAGCTTTCGGAATAAAGCAACTCCCCTTTACTGTTAGAAATGGTAAAAGTGATGTTCGATTGCAAAGGGTCAAAACCATCGGCTTCTAATTTGAAAACATCTTCGGTGGTTGAATCGGAAAAATGAAACTTTGCGATAAATTCTTTAGGTAACAAAAGCGCGCTTTCTTCTTCAATTCCCGTTGTGTTCGTGTTATTATTTTGTTTATCCTTTTCGTTGTGTTGGTTACTTTCACGACAGGCAACGAGAACCATTAGGAAAAACACCACGAAATAGAGCTTTTTCATGTAAATGTAAGTGCTTGGGTTAGTTGTTAAGTTGCATGTTGCAACCTTGATAATAAGGGGTTGCAAATCTAAGCCAAAGCCTTGAGATACAGTGCCTTTTACCGCGAATAAAATAACTTACTGCAAATAGTAGTTGTAGTGTTATTCAAGTTTACTTTTGTTCGTCAGACTTGTTAGAATTTGTACCTTTGGAACATACTTTGAATTTGACGATATTGCTAACATTGCCTTGTTCAACTTCTGTTTTAGTTCAGATTATTCCTCAAAACTCTTGCCATATATGCTTGTTATTGAAATAGGCTGTTGATTTTTTGTAAAACTTGCTTACCGGAAGCAACTTTGTTTAATTAAACTAATTGTATGATGAAGATATTGCCAATCGGAATGGTGTTGGGTTTGTTGCTCGTTTTGTTGACCCATTCGGGATGCAGATTGCTGTTTGAGCCTCAGATGAGTGCCGCCACTGCTTTTGAAAACAAGCAATACATTACCGCAAGCCAATTGCTGATTACCGAATATAACAACGAAAAAAATGTGCTGAAACAATCGGCAATCGCTTACAAAATAGCGGAGTGTTTTAGAATGGCAAACCACATCAAAGATGCCGAAGTTTGGTACAAAAAAGCATTAGAATACAGCACCGAACAAGGATTGTTGTTCAAATATGCCTTGATGTTGAAGAGCAATGGCAAATATAACCAAGCCATGCAATTGTTTAAAGAATACACTTTGAGCAATCCAAACGATAGAGCAAGAGCTACCAAGCAATTACAAGCCTGCCGTCAAGCAATGGAATGGCAAGAAAAGCCGACTGACCACAAAATATTTCCGGTGAACAGTCTTAACTCAACTGCTTCCGATTATTCACCGGTGATTTACCAAGACAAGCTATTGGTTATCACCTCTTCTAGAAACAGTGCCACCGGCGAAAAACTATATGGTTGGACAGGTGAAAAACATGCCGACCTTTTTGTAGCAGAAAAGAAAGCAGGCTTCGATTTTTCTGAACCTACGCCTTTTAGCAGCAGCATCAACACTGCGTTTAACGAAGGAGCGGCTTCGTTCAGTCCCGACTTTAAGGAAGTTTTCTTTACTGCTTGTGGAAGCCCCAACAAATCAGACGATTACTGCAAGATTTACGCTAGTTTTAAAGATGAAAACGGGCAATGGACAGTGCCTGAACCGGTTCCTTTGTTTGAAGTGGATACCATTAACGTGGGGCAACCTTTTCTAACGTCCGATGGGATGGAGTTATATTTTTCTGCCGATAGTCCTAATGGTTTTGGCGACAAAGATTTGTATCGCGTAATCAAAGGGCGCGATGGTTTTTGGAGCGATCCCGAAAATCTCGGCCCCGAAATCAATACAGAGTATTACGAAGGCTTCCCGCATATTGGGATTGACGGGAAACTTTACTTTGCCTCTTCCGGTCATGCCGGAATGGGAGGGCTTGATATTTATAGCGCTTCGCGAAACGGTAAAAAATGGACCAATCCACAAAACATGAAGTACCCGGTTAACTCGGCAGCCGATGATTTCGCACTTATTTTTGAACCCTATATCAAGCCGGAACTGATGGACTCGATTGAAGCGATGGGTTATTTCACTTCTTCACGAGAAGGCGGTTTGGGAAGCGACGATATTTACGGGTTTATTTTGGAAACGCCCAAAGATGTTCCCGATTCTCTGATAACACAAGTTCCTCCCGACAAAACAAAGCCGGGCGAAATCGTTTATTTGCTGATGACCTCAGTTGTTCAAAAAACTTTTGCAACGCCCGATGACCCGAACAGCGCAGTAACGGGTAAAATGCCTGTTCCCGATGCCATTGGCGAAGTGTTGGGGTTGAGTATTGAAAGCCGCATTTCGAGTCGCTTGGTTACAGACGGAAAAGGACAGTTTTCATTGCCCCTTGAATCTAATACGGACTATAAAATCACCGCATTCAAGAACGGTTATTTCAAACAATCGGTCGAAGTAACCACCAAAAACGCGAATATCGCAGGTAAAGACACCGTATATATTTATGCCGAATTGATGTTGGATAAGATTTACCGCCAAAAAGAGATTGTCCTCGAAAATATCTATTACGACTTGGACAAGTTTGATATTCGTGCCGATGCACAACCCACGCTCAACAAGTTGGCTTTGATGCTGAAAGAAAATCCGACAGTAAAAATCCAATTAGGTTCGCATACCGACTCGCGAGGTTCTGATCGTTACAACGAAACCCTTTCGCAAAACCGAGCACAAGCGGCAGTTAATTATCTTGTTTCGCAAGGCATTGACACAAGAAGGCTGCTTGCCAAAGGATATGGCGAAACGCGGTTGGTAAACGAATGTGCCAACGGCATTTCTTGTGACGAAGAAAAGCACCAAGAAAATAGACGGACGACTTTTCAGGTGATTTCCGAAAACTTCTCGGCTCCTGATGTGGATTTTAACCGATAATCTTTGCTTGTTTGGTTGGTGAAAGACGATTAGGCATTAAACTGCCTCGTTTTCACCGAAGAAACTTTTGCAGGTAAATTCGATAATCGGCAATTGTAGCTGCTTTCGTTACTTTTATGATGTTAAAGCCGTTGTTGATGCCGAATAAAAGCATATTGGCAAAGCGATTTCGGGTTTTAAAGATGATACTTTGGTAGCCTTTCTTTTTTACCCAATCTTCCTGTTTTTGTGCCAAGGCTTTTGCCACTCCCATGCGGCGATAGTTGGGAAGTACTCCGCCCAGCCAACTGTAAAACGAACCATTGTTCCATCTTTTATATCCCACTTTAAAGCCTACCGGCTGACCATTCACTTTTGCCATCAACAAAAGGCTTTCTACGGGTTCCAATCTTTCAATAAGAGCTAGTTTTTCTTCTTGAAAGGGGAGGCTGCGAAAGTCAAATTCGGGAATCTGTCGTAATAATGTTGCAATATCGTCAATACTGCACTCGATAATGTCTATTTTGTGGCTCATTTTTCGATAAAAGATTGGGCGATTTGTTTCATTTCTTCGCGGTATTTGTCGCGGTTCTTGTCCCAAGTCCAAATAACTATTCGATAGGCCCTGTCTTTTCCTTGTACAACGGTTAATTGGTAATAGATGCGCTCGACAATGTCATCTACGCCTACGCTGCCGGTGAGCGTGGCCATGAGTGCCGGTAATTCGTTGATGATTAGCTCGGCGGTATCTAATAACTGTGGTTTTTCGACTATCGAAATCAATTCTACCACTTCTTTATCGGCAATTTTTCGGTAAATATCTGTGCCGAGGGTGTCGTCCACAATGGCATAGATGTTTCTGAAGTAATTGACGTATTGAACAGGCGCGGATTCGTGGAGTTCCATTTTTTTGTTTTCGTCCATATAGGCCGGGAATTTGATGGAAAACGATTGTTTACCGTCATTTGTGGTAGCTACAACTGTTTTCCATTCTTTTGAATATTGGCAGGAGACAATACTAAGGGATATTGCTATTAAAACGAGCGAAAAAGATTTAATGGACATGAGGATGGGCTTTATGCTTATTGATGGTAACTAATTCATTTGTCAAACAAAGATGAGTACAATGTTTTGAATAGTGGTGAAATTGGTTGAATAACCACAAAAAACTGTTCCTTTTACCCCACTTCTTGTGTATTGGGTAAAATTGGCGCAAAATTTGGTAAGAATAGTTTGCAGGAGCATTTTCGTATGCTCGCTCGTAAAACAAACTATTATGAATACTACAAAACACATCCAAAGTCCAAGCTCCGTTATTGGGTTTACCCACAAATTTTACATCCACCCGCTTGGAATAGTTGCCCGTCTTTCTAAGATAGTTGTGCTGCTGCTCTTTATTTTCAACACTTCGTCTGCTGTTTTCGCTCAAAACAATCCTCCGTTGGTGGATACTTTGACTTACTGCACGGGGCCGATGACTCCGGTTGTTTTGTGCAACAGTTATATTGACCCCGAAGGTGATAACGTTGTCATTACCGGTGGTCATACGACTTTTAATTGCAGCTTGGTGTTTTTGAACGATAGTTGTGTCCGATATACACCGCTGCCGGGTTTCATGGGCACGGATATAGTCTTTTTGGATGTTTGTGATGACCAAAATCCCGCTGCTTGCTCTGTTTCCATTGTTTATGTGCATGTGGGTTGTTTACCGCCTATTGCCTATAATGACCAAGCTCTTTTATCGGAAAATTCTATGTCTTTCAATGGCGTGGAGCAACCTTCATCTTCGGGTTCAACGGTTACTTTTCCTGTTTTACAAAACGACGACCCGCTTTGTATCAATAATACCCTTTCGGTGGCGGTGGTGCTTACGCCGCCTATGAACGGAACTTATGCTTTTTCGCCTAACGGCATGGGTTTGAACTATACACCTAACCCGGGATTTTCCGGAACGGACATCATTACCTATGTTACTTGCAACAATTGCCCTTTATGCGACACGGCTACGGTTACGATTGTTGTTGAACCTCCTCCGTTACCTTGCGAACCGGATATTTACCTTTGTCTTTCGCCCAACGGCAGTGCTGAACTCTGCCCGGAATTTTGCGATATAGACATGAATGCCGTCAATACCTATGAGTATTCTGCCATCAACGGTTTAATTTCTCCGCCGGACGGTGCCGGTTGTTTTACTTACTCTGCTCTTCCGGGATTTAGCGGTGAGGATTTGGTGGCGATAACCGCTTGCGATGCTTCGGGGGATTGCAGCACAACTTTTGTGTTTGTGGTGATTAGTAATCTTTGTGATGACACGCCCCCGATTGCCGTCAATGATGCACAATTGGTTACGGTGAACACGCCGGTTACGATAGATGTTTTGGAAAACGACAGCAGTCCTAACACTTTGCCCCTTTCTGTTTCCACCGTAACGATGCCGGCGCATGGAACGGCTGTGATTGCTGCCGATGGGATGAACATTCAGTATATTCCCAATAACGGTTTTACCGGAAACGATACTTTTTCCTATTCGGTCTGCAATACCAATGGGGATTGCGCCACTGCTTTGGTGGTGGTGCAGGTAACGGCTGCTTGTACGAATGAACAACAGACTTGTACACAGCAAGGAACACCCGTGCAGTTTTGCATTTCGTTTTGCAGCCTTGAAGGATTGGGAAATGTGAGTATGTCGCAGGTATCGGCGAGCAACAATATGAGTATTAGTCAGTTGCCCGGTAATTGTTTGATTTATACTCCTTTACCGCTCTTTACCGGAACCGACATCGTTACAGTCATTGGTTGTACGGAACAAGGGTTTTGCGATACAGCTTATGTAATGGTTGAAGTGGGGTGCTTCTCTCCCGATGCCAACAACGATTCGGTGCTTTCTACGGCCAATACTTCGGTTTCGGTGAATGTTTCTGCCAATGACTTGGGGGCTTGCAATGCTTCATCGGGGAATATTGTGGTCAGTACCCCTCCCGCTAACGGATTAGCAACTGTGGGCAATAATGGAAACATTACCTATACACCCGCTACAGATTTCTCCGGTACGGATATGCTCACTTATACGGTTTGTGCGGTTTGCAATCCTTCGGCTTGCAGCACGGCTCAGGTATTTTTTGCCATCACCGCCCAAACAACCTCCGACTATGACGATTATATGGCTCAACCGGACGTGGTTCAAACTCCGTTTGGAACGCCTGTTACCATACCCGTTTTGGACAATGACTTGGGCAGCGGGTTAACCATTCTCTCTTATAGTTTGGCAGCCAACGGAATCGTTGTGCCTAATACTGACGGCACTTTTACCTATATCCCCATCGGAAGTTTTACCGGTCCCGACTATTTTTTCTACCAAGTTTGCGATGGGATGGGCAATTGCCAACAAACTATAGTTGCCATTACGGTTTTACCTTCCGGCAATCCGGCTTTACCGCCCGTTGCCCATAACGATATGGTGCAAACTCCGGTCGGGCAGGCGGTGAATATCCCTGTATTGACCAACGACAGCGACCCGCAAGGAACGTCCTTGACGATTACCAACCACACCAACGCCGCCAACGGTACGATTTTGGTCAATGCCAATGGAACGATTACTTTTACCCCTAACGCCGGATTTTCGGGAAACAATACTTTTACCTATACCATCTGCAATGCGGCCGGTTTGTGTGCCACCGCTACGGTTTCGGTTGCGGTGGGCAGTGCGGCACCCAGCAATCTTTACCCATTTGCCGAAAACGATTATGTTGCTGCCCCCATTGGTGCGGCGGTCAATATCTCTTTGCTTGCGAATGATGTCGAACCGAATGGACAGCCTTTATCGGCTACTGTTTTGTCCAATCCCATGCACGGGACGGTCAACTTGAACCCTGCTACAGGTGTGGCTATTTATACACCGACCTCCGGTTATCAGGGCATTGACTACTTTACCTATATGGCTTGTGACGGCGGGCTGCCGGTGCTTTGCGATACGGCTTATGTGGCCATTACCATCGGAAGTGGCAACGTGCCGCCCATTGCACAAGACGATACAGCTTTTGGGATGGAAAATGCCACGGTTTTTATCCTCGTTATCCTGAACGATAGCGATGCAAACGACCCATTGGCTGACTTGACCATCACCACGTTGCCCATATTGCCGGAAAATGGAACGGTAACGATTAATGGCTTGCAAGTTATTTACCAACCCAACACCGGTTTTACCGGAACTGACCAGTTTTCCTACACTATTTGCGACCCCGCCGGCGCTTGTGACGAGGCAACTGTTACGGTGATCATCAACGCCTTGGTGCAGGCAAACGCAGATGCGGCAACTACGGTCGAAAATACACCCGTGAACATCAGCGTTTTGACCAACGACCAAGGGGCGAACATCGGTATCAGCAACGTGGGCACTGCCGCAAACGGAACGGTGGTGGTGCTATCCGGCGGCATCGTTTCTTACACCCCAAACGCCGGATTTACAGGCACCGACCTGTTTACCTATAATATATGCGACAATTTGGGGAATTGCAGCCAAAGCACGGTAACGGTAATTGTTACCGAAAGCACCGTCCCCAACCTGCCGCCGATTGCGATGGACGATGTTGCAACCACCGAGGTCAATACGCCCGTTGTGGTGGAGGTTTTGACAAACGATACCGACCCCGATGGGGATGCTATCGCGATTGTTCAGGTCAGCAATCCTGCCAATGGGACGGTAACGGCATCGGGTAACGGCATTTTATACCAACCGAACACCGGATTTACCGGTACAGACCTGTTCACTTATACCATTACCGATGCATTTGGCAATACTGCCACCGCAACGGTTACGATGACCATTGTTGCCGAAGGTAATATGGTGGTTGCTGAAAACGATACGGCCGAAACTTTGGTGAACCAGCCTGTCGAAATTGCTATTTTGACCAACGACTTGTATAATGCCAATGCGGGAATGCCCGTCATCACCATTTCCGATATGCCGCAAAACGGAACGGTTACCATCAACGATGATTTGACCGTGGATTACCTGCCCAATTTGGATTTTACGGGCACAGATACGTTTATTTATTTCTTGTGTGTGGGCGGTTTGTGCAGCTCGGCTACGGTTACGGTGGTGGTGAACGGGGAAATAGACGGTGAAGATTGTGTTTTGCAGGTGGCTTCGGGTTTTTCGCCCAACGGAGACGGCACTAACGATACATTTTTGATTTCGGGGGCTGACGACCCGTGTTTTCAGACCATCAATATCGGATTGACCATCTTTAACCGTTGGGGAGACGTGATGTTTTTGACAAACAACTACCGAAACGCCGCCGCATGGGATGGAGTTTGGCAAAACAACGGTAAAGAAGCGCAAACCGGCACTTACTTTTACCTCATTCAATACCTAAACCAACAACAGCAACCCGTCAAACTCGGCGGATATGTCGAATTGAGCAGATAGTTTTGCACAAACCTGGTGCGAATAGTTGCCGTTTGGTTATTTCAGTTTAAAAAACACCTTTTTTTTGGTGCTTTTCATAATAGTTTGTCAGGCCGCTTTTGTTTTTTCAAGAGCGGCCTTTTTTGTTTGGTTAAGGGCTTGGGTTTTGTAATTGTTTTGGGGTTGGGGTTTCGATATATCTTTGTTGAGGAGGGCCTCGCTTGGAATTTTTCGGAAAAGTCCCTTATCTTTTAAATAGGAAGTTGATTTCTGAAAAGCTGTTTCTCAATAATGAACTTTATGATAAAGATTAACCGCAGATTTTCGCAGAGTTATACGCAGATTTTCGCAGAGTTTTCTTTGTGTTACTCTGCGAAATACTTTGTGTAACTCTGCGGTTAAAACCAATCGAATAAATTTGAGATAGTAATAAATATCTCGTTGGGATAATCCCGGCGTACGCCGGGATCGGTAGCAAAGGGTAAAAAAGGAATAAAATTCCCGTAGGGATGCGAATTATGGCAAATGAAGGGTGTCATGCCTACGGGCTACGGTTTATACACAATTTTCACGAAAATTGCAGTTAAATCAACATCATAG
>CALCIK010000093.1 GCA_937907475.1 uncultured Bacteroidota bacterium
GGAAGGTAAGTTCAGCGTGGCTTTCCTTATGCGAAGAAGAACGAAATCAAACGAGAGGGCTGTTAGAGAAGACTACTTCCACCGACAACCTATTCCAAGCCTACAAAAGGCTGCATCGTAAACCACTCTAAGGAAACCGCCGTACACGTAAGTACATACAGTGGTGTGAGAGGACGACAAAGGCGAATAATTTCAAAACAAATTACCACCTTTGTCTCCTACTCTATTAATGGATTAGGTGGATCAACCTCTTTGCGATATTGCCAATATTAGAATTACAGTTTGCGCCGTTAAACGATGGAATCTTATGAACCCACCAATCCTGAAGCAGTGGCATGTTTGTAGGAAATCCCCAATATCCGGAAAGGATGAAATGATTGTAGAAAAAGGATGTCCCTGCAATTTAAACGCCGAAGGCGGGCATCATTATTTAGTCCCGAAACAACCCAACAAGATTGCAGTTTAAATTTGTTGTTGTCAGTAACCAAGGTTTATGCAGCACCCGGTTCTAAACTGACTGCTGAACAGCGTAGTGCTGTTTTTATTTTCAAATGCTGCAAGTTGCATATTTGCGAATTGCCCTATGACTATTTCAAATTGTCTTTTTGCCCTTTGCGAATTGTCTATTGCAAGTTGCCAATTGATGATTGCCCATTGCTAATCGTCTCCCAAAAAGTACTTCAAGCGCATTTTTGTCAACTTTTTGCCGGGAATAAAGTACTTTTTGTTGGGAAAAAAGTCCTTTTCCTACGAATAAAGACCATTACATCAGGCTAAAATGATTTCTCTCAAAAATAAAGACCTATTTATTGCATCTAAAGTCCTTTTGTAGAAAAAAAAGACCTTTTTGTTGCTTCCGAAGTCTTTTTCTCAAAAATAAAGACCTTTAAATTGCTTCCGAAATACTTTTTGTCGAAGGGAAAGACCTTTATTTCGGCTTTATTGATAACAATTTTGACCCTTTTTGGGCATTTTTTGCTATGTGTATAATGGCTTTTGGGGTGTATTTTGGATTTGGATGGCATTTTTTGTTGTAAGGCAGGTATAAATCTGGTGTTGGCTTCTTATTTTTTATTAATTGGGTGGGTTTATTTGATTGAAAGGTTAAACTGCTATAGATTAAGTTGAGGTAGGGTGTTGTTATAAATGAATTAATAGTTTGGTGACTTGAGGAATAAATTTTATCTTAGTGCCGCGTTTTATTGCTTTACTTTTGCAAGTGCGAAATACTTATTAAGGCAATAGAAACTTTCAAAGAGGATTGTTTTACTTGGGTAGAAAAGGATGATTAATGTGCCCTAATCTTTTGTTAAATACCAACCAATATGACAAACTTTTCAAAAAATATTGCCTTTACAAAAACCCCTTTAATGGGGTATTATAGATTTGGTGATTATTTTCAAATTTATCCTTTCAATTCAAAAAATGGCCCAACAAGCAAAAATGCAAAACACTTTCCTTGTATTATTGAGTTAACATTTCAAGACAGCGAGATAAAAAAGGTAGAACCATTTAATTCAAAAAAGATGGACGAGATGTTATCCCGAATAACAGTTCAAACCAACAAGTTAATCGAAATTACAAACTTGCTTTCAGTCGTATCCAATTATAGGTTTTTTCATTATAGACATTTAGAAGGTCAATGGTCAATACCAATACCCGACATTATAACAGACGAAGTAAATAATATTAAAAGTCTCTGGACGACCAATCTGTTTTATTATCCACAAATTAGCAAAGAATTTTATATTAATGAGTTTTCTCAAGTAAAAATTTCGAATATTCCACTATTTGACAAGCAAATTTATTATTTTTACAAACCAGAAGAATCAACAGAAAAAACAATAAACTTTCCGACTGACATAAACGAGGTAATAAAAAATTATAAAAATCTAAACCATAAAGACAAAATTGTATGCGATTCTGCTATTTTCCTTTTTTGCAATGGACTTGATATTTATGATAATATGAAAAGCCTTTCATTTTTGTCAATTGTTTCAAGTATCGAGACTCTTGTTAATTATGAATACTTAGGCGAGAAAATCGAGTTTGAATGTGGGGATTGTAAAACAATTAAATATTCAGGCAGGCACTGTCACAAATGTGGACGTCCGATTTGGGGTGTTTCTGCAAAATTTAGAGAATTTCTGTTTAAGTATGTTTCAGACAAAAAGGAGGCAAAAAAAATGTATACAAAAATCTATGAACTTCGGTCTAAGATTGCTCATACTGACTATCTAATAAATGGAGAAAACTATGGTAGCTGGGATTTTAATGACAAAACAAAAGAAATTTCAATGAGACACATTGAAGCAATGCAATTGGGAAGACGAGCTATTACAAATTGGTTAAGGTCAAAAGTATAAAAAGGACAGTAGTTAACTTCATACAATTAAAAAAAGCCCATTGTTATATTTGAGGATTTTATGCGATAAATTTAATGTGGCTTTCTTAGAGAATGGTAGTTCTACCCTCAATTATTTTGGCAATCTGCAAAACGAAGTGGCTAATTATTTAAACAAAACAATAAGAATGAACTATGGCAGAACTTCAATCACAATTCAACAAATTTCACGAAATCATCAAAATTGACTTTGAGGGCAATAAACCCTTACGGGATAAAAGAGACATTATTTTGGATGCATTGAGAGGAGGACTTAAAAAGAAGTATCCAATAAATACCCCAACATTTGATTGGTTTAATCAAGGTAGTTATGATATGTCAACAGGAGTAGAACCCATTGACGGGAATGATTATGATATTGATGTGGGTGTTATTTTTAAATTTTCTAAAGATAGAAATGACCCCGTTAATGTAAAAAAAGTTGTTTTTGATATTTTAGACGCAGTCTATCAAAGAAAAGTAGAGGTTAAAAAGCCTTGTGTAAGAATTCAATATCAACAAGCTGGTGAGAACGCATACCATATTGATTTGGCTATATATGCAAGAGGCGAGAGTTATAATGGCAATTTAAATGATATGCTTTACATAGCAAAGGGCAAATTAAACTCCTTGCCTCAAAATAAGTTTTGGGAAATATCCGAACCTTACAAACTCAAAGAATTGATTAAAAATAAAGTATCTGACAATGCTGATAGAGAACAATTTAGGCGAGTTATTAAATATTTAAAACGATGGAAGGATTTTAAATTTTCATCGTTAGGAACAGAAAGGCCTACGGGAATTGCATTAACCGCATTGTGTTATAATCTTTTTAACGTTGAAAAAGACTATGTTCTGAATCATTTAAACACAGCGTACAGTTACAAATACAATGATTTACGGGCATTGTTAAAAGTTGTTCGTGGCATCCAAAATCAATTTACTTATAACAATAAAATAAGTGTAAATTTACTTGTCAACCCATATAATAATTTATTTGAAAAAATGTCAGAAACTCAGATGCTGAATTTCAAGCAGAAGTTGGAATTCCTAAAAAGTATGCTTGAATATGCAACCAATGAAATTCAGACTATAAATGCCTGTATGAGATTGCGTGATGTGTTTGGTGAGGATTTCCCTAAATCTTAACTTCACACAAATGAAACACAAATGCAAGAATATAGGCAGAGAAAAAATTCCAGAAAATATTAAACTTGAACTTTGGGTCAAGTCTGCTGGTAGATGTGAGTTTAAAGGGTGTAACATTCCTGTTTGGTACAATGGCTTAACTTTGAGTAAAGGTAATTTTGCTGAAGTTGCACACATTATTGCAGCAAAAAAAGACGGGCCAAGGGGCACAGACCAATCAGGAGATTTACAAACGAGATATTCTAATTTAATGTTGCTTTGTCAGCGTTGTCATAAAGAAATTGACGACCACCCTGAAAAATATCCTTTTGAACTTTTGAGAAGTTGGAAGCAAGAACATGAAAATAGAATTGAAATACAGACAAGTTATCCAGAAGATATACATAAATCTACCGTTTTAACTTGCTCGGTAAATATCGGCGATAGGATTACACCAATAAACTTTGAAGCCGTTAGAAATGCTATGTTTCCCAAGTATCCTTCTGACTTTAAAGGCATAAAAATAGAAGAAACAGATTTCAATAGGTTGGGAACTGAAGCTGAATGGCAATCCTTTGTTGAAAGTAAAATCAAACGCAAATTACAAAGGGCTTTTGAAGAAGGTACTGATGAAGTGAAGGTAAAGCACCTTTCTATTTATGGTATCGCACCAATGCCGGTACTTATTTTTTTAGGTAAATGTATTGGAGATACTATTCCTTGCGATGTTTACCAATCGCATCGAAATATTGAAGATACAAATAGAACTTGGAATTGGCAAGACGTAACAGATGAAGAACCTACATTTTTTGTTAGTTGTGATAAAGAAGCAATTGGGGATACTATTCTTCTAAAATTGGCAATTAGTGATACTTTAAACGAAGATAAATACTCAAATCTACTTGATAGCAAAGTAAGCGTGTATCAAATTACCATATTTGAGCCTTCACCGCATTTTTTAAAAACAAAGAAGCAACTTGAAATATTTAGTTATGAATATAGAAGGTTGTTAAATGTTATTCAAGCTAAACACGGAGCAAATTGCAAAATTCTAATTTTGCCAGCCGTTCCCATTGCTATTGCAATAGAATGTGGCAGGGTGATTCTACCAACAAAAGACCCTGAAATTTACATTTGCGAATATTATAAAGACGATAATGGATTCAAAAGAGTGCTAAGAATAAATTAAAAATCAGCCAACAACATTCCATTTGTGGCAAGACAGGTAGTATGGCGAACTTGAAAATTATTTGCATTTTATAGGCTTCTATGCTATCTAAGCCTGTCTTGCACAATTGCTTGTCTGTTACCTACAAACCAATCAACTCCCAATCCCCCAACAAAATCCTTAACAACTTTAAAACAATTTCAACCCAACCTAATTGTATTTAATAGTAACTTTGCTAAATAACTTAGGACAAGCAAAATGGAGATAACCACAGACATCTATTTAGGCGATTGTAAAGAACAATTAAAGCTACTTCCCGGCAACTCTGTGGACTTGATTGTAACTTCACCGCCTTATGCAGACCAACGCAAAAGTACCTACGGCGGCATTCACCCTGACCAATACGTTGAATGGTTTTTGCCCATTTCCGAACAACTTTTGAGAGTGCTTAAACCGACAGGGACTTTTATTTTAAACATTAAAGAAAAAGTCGTTGATGGAGAAAGGAGCACTTATGTGATGGAACTGATTATTGCCATGAGGAAACAAGGTTGGTTTTGGACGGAAGAGTTTATTTGGCATAAAAAAAATTCCTATCCCGGAAAATGGCCCAATCGGTTTCGGGATAGTTGGGAACGATTACTGCAATTCAACAAGGACAAACGCTTCAATATGTATCAGGAAGAGGTGATGGTTCCAATGGGTGATTGGGCAAAAACACGACTTAAAAAGTTATCAGATACGGACAAAATTCGCGACAACTCAAAAGTTGGAAGTGGCTTTGGAAAAAACATTTCCAATTGGGTTGATCGCGACAAAGCCTATCCAACCAATGTGTTGCATTTAGCAACAGAGTGTAACAACAAAAATCACAGTGCTGCTTTTCCTCAAGAACTTCCGGAATGGTTCATCAAGCTATTCACAAAAGAAAACGACACCGTTCTCGACCCGTTTATGGGTTCGGGAACGACATTAAGTGTTGCAAACAGAATGAAACGCAATTCAATAGGCATCGAAATTGTTCCTGAATATTATGATATGGTCAAAAAGGAGTTGAAACCTGTAGAGCTTTATTTATT
The DNA here is from genome assembly GCA_937907475.1 of uncultured Bacteroidota bacterium. Classification (GTDB taxonomy): domain Bacteria; phylum Bacteroidota; class Bacteroidia; order Chitinophagales; family UBA2359; genus UBA2359. The sequence continues at coordinate 5,759 of CALCIK010000093.1, forward strand.
ATAACCCAAAGTGAAACATGAACAAACTGAACCTAAAAGACCTAACGCTATACGTTGAACAAAACATTGGGACGTTTCACGAAAAGCGTATTCAAAGCCTTGACGGATTAAAACTTACACAAGTTCTAAAACGCAAAAACCCTTATCTATTCAAAGCAAAATACGTTTTAACCGCCGAACAAATTATCAGAGGCATTGTTGATGCCCACATTTCGTCAAACGAAGAAACCATTTTTGGCGATTGGCTTGAAGGCCTTGCCATCTTTGTAAACGGCAAGGTTTACGGTGGATACAAATCGGGTATTACAGGCATAGACTTAGAATTTGACAACAATGGGGCAAGAAATATAGTAACTATCAAATCGGGCCCGAATTGGGGCAATAGTTCCCAAATTGCAAAAATGACTGCTGACTTTAAAACGGCTAAGAAGACTTTGAGAACAAGTAACTCGAAACTTAACATAGTGGCTGTGAATGGATGTTGCTACGGTCGAGACAACAAACCGGACAAAGGCGACTATTTCAAATATTGTGGTCAGAGATTTTGGGAATTCATTTCGGGCGAAACAGAACTATACACCGAAATCATTGAACCGCTCGGACACAAAGCCAAAGAAAAGAACGACGATTTTGTTCAATCTTACTCACAAATGATAAACAAGTTTACCAGAGAATTTGCAAATGATTTTTGCAGGGACAATGGCGAAATTGACTGGAAAAAATTAGTGATACTTAATTCATCCGGTTAGTTGGTTAAAATACCACAGTGCTCATACTAAGTTGTTTCAAGAATGCCGAATATAATCCGAGTATTCGTTGCAAGTGACTAAAAAACCTCTGCCATTTGGACACCGAATTGTAATGACATTCTTGGTAAGGAACACGCAGAACAAGGTTGTTCAATCGAAATAACTGTCAATCTAAATGCTTCAGGAAAGCTCTTTTAGCCTTTCAAGAAAACCTCACTTTATTAAAGCAGCTTAATTCGCTTGTATGTTCTTACATCGGAGTACATCAGAGGATAGAACTATGTATTAAGATGGGCTGCTGTTAGCACTAACCCCATGCAAGTGATAGTAATTAAAGTGAACTGATAGGCAAAACAAAAACAGTCCGCCCATACAAAACACATTAATAAGCAACCCAAACCTACCCGCAACCCCAAAATCATAAAAGAGTAGGTTCCACCTTCACCAACGCCCTAATTATTGGCATTTTTGAAAAAATGCTGCCGTTTTATAGGTTTTTCGGTAATGAATTAGGTGTTCCTCAAAATTTTGCAAAAAAGTAGCGGGCTCTCAAAACCGCTATTATTTGGTGCAATAACTAACAGGGTTAAGTCCCGCCTTAGCCAAACAAAAGGTTTCCAATACCCAACCTAAACCTTCTCTTTTGAATTGCTGATTAAGCAGATTTATGGATTTCACAGATTCCTGATTGTCTTCAAAATCTGTGAAATCTTGTCATCCATCTAATCCGCGATTCAAACAGTTGCAAAGGCCTGCTAAACCTGCTAAAGTTACAGTATCGGAACCCTGGAACAACAAAAAGAGACAAGTTGCCCATACTTCGACATCGCTCAGTACAAGTTGCCAATTGCATATTGCCAATTGCCCTTTGAGTTTCCCCCGCATTAACGCCTCGCTAATTATTTTTGCTTTTTCAAAAAAAATTTGAACTACCGGGAACCTTTGCCCAAATTGCTTTGTTTGTGTTAGCAAAATGGCAATAAAATTAGTGTTTAGTGGTGGCCACCCGGTGAATACAATTTATTATAGAGTCCTTATTTTTTAACAAAACCAAATTTTTTAAACGCGATGAACATTCTAAAAGTATCTTTAATGTTTACTTATTATTCCGACTCGCTGCTGATTACTTTTGTACAGGCAGTGTTAGTAGGAATGACCGGAAATGCCAATTTTGCAACGCCAAGCCCCACATTGCTTTTCATTACAACTCTTCTGAACAACTTTATAACGGCATTTGCCGATGCTGCCGATGGTAGCAGGACAGCAATTGCCATAAAAAATCAGAAACGAGAGTTGTTAATCGGAGGGATGCGTTTATTGGCAAGTTATGTACAAGACATGGGTCTCAATGATGTTGCCATCTTAATTAGTTCCGGATTTTCAATTTATGGCGGACCTCGAATTCCACGACCCTTACCCGAAGCTCCTCAAAACCTTCGCCTTTATGATGGGCCTTTAAGCGGAAGTGTAAAAGCAAGGGTAAATGTAACGGCAAACACTGTAGTGTATGAACTTCGATACACCGAAGACGAATTTGGTCCTAATGCCCGATGGACTCAAGTTTCTGCCAGCACCAGTACCAGTATCACTTTCTATGATTTGCCTATTGCAAAAAGGATTTGGGTTCAAATGCGTTGTGTCAATAGCAAAGGATACAGCGAATGGAGCGATCCTGCGATGATTATTGTCCGATAGTATATCGGAAATTAAAATCCAACATCAAGCCGTTGCGTATTGCAACGGCTTTTTTTGTGTGTTAATCCCAGTTGTGGCATCGGATTGAATAAGTTGAAAATCACTGTTTTACAGGACGAGCATATCCGGTGGGAAATTAGAAACTGTACAGAAGCCCCTTTTTTTAAAACAATGCCAATTCATGGGGAGTACATAACCAATAGCGAACATTGCGTAAATCTTTAGCCCCTTGCGGTAAAACTTAAAACGCAACCCTTGGTTAGATACTTTTCGGACAGCTTCTAAATATTAACACCAACTTACTTTTCAATTCTCAAACTATCGGCTATTTGGTAGGTGTTGCGAATAGCGGAATTGCGCGAAATCATCTCTCCCAAGAATCCACCGATGAAGAGTTGTGTGCCGATAATCATACAAAGGATGCCGAAGTAAAATAAAGGTCTGTCGGTCATTCCGTATTGTTCGTAGGCTAACTTGGCAAATGAAAGATAAGATGCGATGACAAAACCAAGGAAGAAGGTTATTAACCCCAAGGTGCCAAAAAAGTGCATTGGTTTTTTACCAAACCGGCCCATAAAGGTGATGGTAATTAAATCGAGAAATCCGTTGACAAAACGCTCTATCCCAAATTTGCTGTTGCCGTATTTTCGGGCTTGGTGTTTGACCACTTTTTCGCCAATTCGGGTAAATCCTTCCCATTTGGCTATAGCAGGGATATAGCGGTGCATTTCGCCATAAACTTCAATGTTTTTGACCACTTCCTGCTGATAGGCTTTAAGCCCGCAGTTCATATCGTGCAGTTTGATACCGGTTATCCATCGGGTTACACCATTGTAAAGTTTGGTGGGAAGCGTTTTGCTGATAGGGTCGAACCTTTTTTGCTTCCAGCCCGAAATGATATGAAATCCTTCTTCGGTAATCATGCGATACAATTCAGGAATTTCATCGGGGCTGTCTTGCAAGTCGGCATCCATCGTAATGACTACCTGCCCTTGTGAGGCGGCGAAGCCTTCGTTAAGTGCTGCCGATTTACCGTAGTTTCGTCTAAATTTAATGCCTCTAAGTTGGGGGTATTCCTTTGCTAATAGGTTGATGACCTGCCACGAATCGTCCGTACTGCCGTCGTCAATCATCACCACTTCGTAGCTAAACTCGTTTTGTGTACAAACCCGGTCTATCCATGCCATTAGTTCCGGTAGTGAATCGCGCTCGTTGAGCAGGGGAATAATGATTGATATGGCGGGAGGAGTCATGCAATAGGATTGTTTTGAGGCAAAAGGCTTTAATGTTTGCTTGGGATATTTGAGAATGGATTCCCAAACCGGCAAAAGCAGTAGTCCGAAAAAATGCAGTTTATACGCTCAACATTAATTGGTTCACTATTTCAGTAAAATCGGCAGCCTTGAGAGAAGCTCCGCCAATTAGTCCCCCATCTACATCGGGTTGTGCAAACAATTCTTGAGCATTGGCAGGGGTACAACTGCCGCCATACAAAATAGTGATATTGTCTGCCAAAGATGGATTGTATTGTTGGGCGATGAGTTGTCGGATGGAGGCGTGCATTTCCTGTGCCTGCTCTTTAGTGGCAGTTTTGCCTGTTCCGATAGCCCAAACGGGTTCGTAGGCAATGACGATGCGCGCAATGTCATCAGAACTGAGGTGAAATAGTCCCTGCTTAATTTGTTCGTGTACAGTTTCAAAATGTTTGCCCGTTTCGCGCAGTTCCAATTTTTCGCCGCAGCAAAAAATTGGGGTTAAGTCATGGGCAAGGGCGATGTCTATTTTCGCTTTCAGCAATTCGTCGGTTTCTTTAAAATATTCCCGTCTTTCAGAGTGGCCGATGATGACATAAGGAATGTTCATTGACCGCAACATGGGTGCAGACACCTCTCCGGTATATGCTCCCCCAGCTTGGTGGTGGCAGTTTTGAGCACCTATTTTTATTAGATGGTTGTCCAAAAGCAGAAACACTTCCATTGCCTTTAACAAATAGGGGAAAGGCGGACAAATGACAACTTGAACATGGGGACTGGATAGTGTGCTTGGTAAGCTATGATTTAATTGGTTACAAAGCTCAACTGCCTCTTGCAGGGATTTATTCATTTTCCAGTTTCCGGCTACTATTTTTTTTCGCATACTTGTGATTGCTAAGATGGAGTAGGATGTTCGTAATTGCGCGCTTTTTCAAAAATGGTTTTGAGTAAGGCGATTTCAATATCAGACAAGGCTTTATTTCGGCGCAAATATACAGCTTTTGCAGTTTCAAGGAATTGGTTAAATTGGTAAGTAACCAAACCGTCTGCCCCTCCCCATGAAAAAGAAGGTACGTGTTTTGGAGGAAAATCGCCGCCAAAAATGTTACAGCCTACCCCAACTACCGTTCCGGTATTGAACATGGTGTTGATGCTACATTTAGAATGGTCGGCCATAAACAAACCACAAAACTGTTGTCCGGTATCTATCAATCGCTCTTCTGTATAGCTCCATATCTTAACAGCACTATAATTGTTTTTGAGGTTAGAGTTATTGGTTCCGGCACCTAAGTTGCACCATTCGCCCAACACTGAATTTCCCAAAAACCCATCGTGGGCTTTATTTGTATGACCAAATATAACCGAGTTGGATATTTCCCCGCCAACTTTTGAATGTGGGCCAATAGTTGTGTTGGGGTAAATTTTTGAGCCTAGACGAAGCGTAGCATGTTCGCAGAGGGCAAAGGGTCCGCGGATAACGCTTCCTTCCATGACCTCGGCATGGGCACCTATATAAATAGGTCCTGCCGATGCGTTTAAGAATGTCCCTTCTACGATAGCACCGGGTTCGATAAAAACGGAATCGGGGTTGATCACCGTATTGGTCTGACTAATCGGTTGAGTAGTTCGGTTTTGGGTAATAAGGTCGAAGTCTTGTATTAAGGCAGTGCCATTGAGCAAGAAGATATCCCAAAGGTTGTTTATCTTAAGATAAGGCGCATCGGGAGGCAGGCACTTATAGTCATCAATCATCAGGCGCATTTCGCCCGTACTGGTATTGAGCAGGTTGGGGTATTTGCCTTCAACTCTGAGCGCAATGAGTATTTCGCCATCGGTAATGGCTTGGTTGGGTTGCAATCGCGCTATTTGGTAGGCAAGCAAATCGTTGGGTAATATTGAGCCGTTGATAAATATATTATCCCGCTGCAATTGTAAGGGGAAGCGCGTTTGCAGGTAGTTTGCCGTCAACGTGGAGGTTGGCTGCGAAAAATAGTGTTCCCATTTTTGGCGAATGGTTAAAATGCCTATGCGTATATCGGCTATGGGTCGGGTAAAGGTAAAGGGCAGCAGTCTTTGCCGGGCTTTACCATCGAACAAAATGAAGTTTAACTCACTCATAAATAGCAGATTACATTTTAGTTAAAACAGCAAGGAAGGAACGGCTGTAAATGAAAATAGCCTCGATACCGATATCGAGGCTATTGGGCAGATTGCCACATAGATGGTGTTTACTTTTTAGTAAAGTTACCGTATTTTTTCTGGAACTTCTCGATTCTACCTGCGGTATCCACAAATTTGGATTTGCCGGTAAAAAACGGGTGAGAAGCACTGGAAATCTCTAATTTAACTAGCGGATACTCTTTGCCATCTTCCCAAACCACTTTATCTTTGGTTTCGGCAGTTGAACGACCTAAAAAGGCATAATCGCAGGAGAAATCCTTGAAAACGACAAATCTATAATTTGCGGGGTGAATATCTTTTTTCATGGTATTAAAACGTTTGATTAAAACAGAGCGCAAATTTAAGGATAATTATTGATTAACCACTTTTTATCTAAACTTTATCTTAAAAAAAAGATTTCGGGAACTAAATAGCGGAATTAACTTGTTACATTCGTTTAATCAATTAAAGTAACTCATTCAAACTACACTTAAATTGATTTAGGTAAAAACAACAAGTCGGTCAATTATTGTAGAAAACTTAATATTCTCTTAACCAAAAGTTTAATTTATAGCACTTACTTTACAAGCAAAACCATTTATTATGAACAAATGGAGACGACTGAACGGCGAACAAATTGTTTCAATAAAGAAAGCCGTTGAAGACACGATTGTTAAAGAAACAGCCATGGGCAACCGATTAAAGGTGTGTATTGGCAGCGACTCGCAAGTGCGGGGCGATGTAGTAGAATTTGCTACGGTAATCGTTTTTTTACGGGAAAAAAAGGGTGGGTTTATGTTTATTTACAACGAAAAATCAACCCAACATTTTTCTATTAAAGAACGGATGTTAACCGAAGTAGCCAAATCTATCAGCATTGCTTACGAATTATGCGATTTGTTTGACCGCTATCATGTGGACATGGAAGTACACGCCGACATCAACACTAACCCCAATTTTGAATCCAATACAGCACTCAAAGAGGCAATGGGTTATATCTTAGGGATGGGCTTTGCATTTAAAGCCAAACCCGATGCTTTTGCCAGCTCTTGTTGTGCCGATAAAGTGGTGTAAATTCCGCAGGTCTGTGTTGCCAACCTAAAAGCCCGGTATTGTTTTATATTTGGCTAATGGAATGTTGCCCCCTCAAACGGAAGAGGTACTTTGACAAATGGATACACAGAATACCCGCCCACTAGATTCAAAGAGCACACAACATAAACATCTCCTATTCTGTGGTTAATACAGAATGCGCGCTTTAATGGTGTTGTCTATATTCCGAATATCTTGCAGGATTTTGTCTGTGTGTAGGTCTTCGATGTCGAGCACAACATAGCCAATCTGCTCGTTTGTCTTGAGATATTGACCGACAATATTTACATTAGAGGCAGACATGACCGAGTTAATGGCTGATAACATACCGGGCACGTTTTTGTGAATATGCAAAATACGGTGAGTACCATGAACAGGTGCAAGGTTCAATTCGGGAATGCTGAGAGAACCAACGGTCGAACCTTTATCGAGATATCCGATAAGTTTATGCGCCACATCTAACCCTATATTGCTTTGCGCCTCCTCGGTTGAACCGCCAATATGCGGGGTAAGGATGACATTTTTAAGACCTTGGAGGGGCGATAAAAATTCGGCACCAACAGCCTCCGGCTCTGATGGGAAAACATCAATAGCCGCACCCGATATTTGTTTACTCAAAAGTGCTTCTTGCAAATCTTCAATAACCACCACATTGCCACGGCTGAGGTTGAGCAATATCGCACCTTTCTTCATGATGGCTAAGGTGTCGGCATTTATCATGTTTTTGGTAAGGGGGGTGGCAGGAACATGCAGGGTTACTATATCGGCTTTTTCGAGCAGTTCTTCCAGTGTATCATAAGGAATGGCATTGCCCATAGGCAACTTCGGCTCAATATCGTAGTAAATGACCTTCATGCCCATTGCCTCAGCCAATACGGATACTTGAGACCCAATATGACCATAACCAATGATGCCCAATACTTTACCGCGCACTTCATTGCTCCCGCCTTTGGTGGTTTTTAACCAAATACCTTCATGACAGGCTTTGTCTTTTTCGGGGATGCGGCGAATTAACATGATGATTTCGGCTATGACCAATTCTGCCACAGACCGAGTATTGGAATAGGGGGAGTTAAACACCGCAATGCCTGCATCGGTGGCTTTGTTTAGATTTACCTGATTGGTGCCGATGCAAAAGCAGCCAATAGCAAGCAGTTTATCCGTTTTAGCGATGACATTTTGAGTAACTTGAGTTTTGGAACGGATTCCCAAAATCCGAACGTCATCCAATTTTTCTATTAATTCAGCTTCGGGTAATGATTTAGAGTAGTGCTCAATGTTGGAATATCCCGACCTTTCAAACAACTCTATAGCCGATTGGTCTATGCCTTCCAATAACAATATTTTAATTTTCTCTTTTGGAAACGAAGTATGCACTATGATAGGTTTAGGGGTAATTGCAATAATTGTATGGTTACTTGCTTTGGCGCAGACTTAGTATGAGTAAGTTTGACAACAAGAGTGTTATGTATTATAGTACTTCTCCCGCTTTTAGCTTTTCAGCATTTTCGGCTATTTGAAGTGCTTGTATCAGTCCTTGAATGTCGCCATCCATGACGGCACTAAGGTTGTAGAGCGACAACCCTATGCGGTGGTCGGTTACGCGCCCTTGCGGGTAATTATAAGTACGGATTTTTGCCGAACGGTCGCCGGTGGAAACAAGCGTTTTGCGGCGTTTTGCTATTTCATCAATATGTTTTTGGTATTCGGCCTCGTAGATTTTAGTGCGAAGCATGTTCATAGCAATTTCGCGATTACGTATTTGAGAACGCTCTTGCTGACATTCTGCCACAGCGCCTGTGGGAATATGGGTAATCCGCACAGCTGATTCTGTTCGGTTAACGTGCTGCCCACCTGCTCCGGATGCCCTAAATACATCAACTCGCAAATCGGCAGGGTTGATGACCACATCCACTTCCTCAGCTTCCGGCATGACCGCAACCGAAGCTGCAGAAGTATGTACCCGTCCTTGAGATTCTGTAACCGGCACCCTTTGAACCCGATGTACGCCCGATTCGTACTTTAGTTCGCCATAAACGCCAGTTCCGGTAACCGAAGCAATGATTTCTTTAAACCCGCCGGTAGTACCTTCGCTCATGCTCATCAGCTCTGTTTTCCAATTTTTCTGCTCGCAAAAGCGCATATACATTCGGTATAAGTCTCCCGCAAAAATGGAAGCCTCATCTCCTCCTGTTCCGGCACGAATTTCAAGCATCACATTTTTATCGTCTTCAGGGTCTTTCGGCACGATTAACTGTCTGATGTCTTCTTCTAAAACCTCTAATTGCGATTCTAAATCGTCTAGATCTGCTTTGGCAAGATCTCTAAACTCGGGGTCTTTATCGGTTTTTAGTACTTCTTTGTTAAACTCAATGTTTTCGGTAATATTCTTGTATTTATGGTAAGCCTGAACGATTGGCTCTAAGTCCCGGTAATCTTTGCTAAGTTGCTTATAGCGTTTCATATCACTCATAATGGAAGGGTCTGCAAGTTTTTCTGCGATATCCTCCCATCGGTGCATGATGGCTTCTAATTTTTCTAACACAGCGTATATATTTAAGTATTCAATACAACAGGCTAAAAAAGGGTTAGCCGGTTATCAGTCAAATTACTTTACACTTAAAGCACAAGTAATGAGATTTGGAGCGCAAAGTTAGGTATTTTTACCTGTTTTATAAACAATATCATATAAACAGGCAACATAGTGTTCATTTTTGGTGTTTTTGCTTTAATTTTCCTACAAATTAATCAGTATGTCAAATAGCCATGTTAAAATTGCTTCTGCAAGCAATATCATAATAGGAGTTTTAGCTTTTTTTACTATTTTATATCTGGGCAAAAGTTTTTTAATTCCTGTTGCAGCCTCGATCATTTTATCTTTAGCTATTTACCCTTTAGTAGTATTTCTAGAGCGCAAAATGCCACGCGTATTGGCTATTTTACTTTCCCTGTTCTTTATAATGTTAGTGCTATCTTCGATTATAACTTTAGTAGGGTTTCAGATAAGCAGTTTTGTTTCAGAACTGCCGGCCATTTCTCGGAAGTTAGAGGCGTTATTGCTTTCTCTTCAAGACTTTATTGACACTAAACTGCAAATTGACCCCGAAAGACAGTTTTCCATGCTCAAAGACAATATCATGAGCTTTTTCGACACCGGCATCAATATAGTCGGCACGACCATCAACGTAACATCGGGAATTGCATTTTATATAGGTATTATGCCGGTGTACATATTCTTTATGATTTACTACCGCGAAATTTGGGCGAACTTCCTGATAGAAATATCTCCTTTAAACCGTCAGGAACTAACGGCAGAAATACTGGGCAAAATGAGCGTAGTCATTAGGAGCTATGTTGGAGGGATGTTACTTGTCATGGTGATTGTGTGCATACTCAACACTATCGGATTTGCAATTATAGGTTTAAAATATGCCCTATTCTTTGGAGCAGTCATTGCATTTTTAGCCATCATACCGTATTTTGGTATCATGATCGGGTCTGTTTTGGCGGTACTGTATTCCTTAATATCCCAAGACTCGCTTTGGCAACCTATAGGAGTATTAATTGTCAATGCAACCGTTCAATTTTTAGAAGGCAATTTTATTACTCCTACCATAATGCGTTCCCAAGTACAATTAAATCCATTGGTAGCCATTATCGGACTTTTGTTTGGAGGTTTTTTATGGGGAGGTATGGGTATGATAATGTCCATACCTACTCTTGCCATTCTAAAAATGGTGCTAGACAGTATTGATTCCTTTAAGCCTTATGGAAGACTAATGGGAATAGGTAGGGGAAAGCCAATAACAACAATACCCTAAGAATAAATGGTTTATTACCAAATGCTGAATAAAAAGCAATAAGTTTGCAGGAAATTTAACAACATGGTTTCTTCAATGACCGGGTTTGGCAGAAAGTCAGCAGTTGTAGGGGCTAAAACCGTAACCATAGAGATAAAAGCGGTAAACAGCAAGTATTTTGATATATACTTAAAACTCCCGCAAATTTTCCGTTCTAAAGAAACCGAAATCAGGCGAAAACTCTCTGATAGATTATATAGAGGGAAAGCGGAAGTAATTATCACGACGGATGATTATGACATGGATAGAGGATACAGTATCAATAAAGCCGCCGTCATCAGTTACTACAAACAATTGCTCGCCATTTGTACTGAGTTAAACATTACCAATACCGATGGCTTGATGCCTTCAATACTGCGTATGCCCGAAGTTATTTCGGGGGCTAGTTATGAATTACAGGAGGAAGAGTGGAATCAATTATCTACACTCATCAGCGAAGCATTATCAGAACTGGAACAGTTTAGAAAAGCAGAAGGCGGTGCTCTTCAAAAGGATTTTGAGCATCAGATAGTTACTATTCTTAACCACCTTGAAACGATAGAAAAGTTAGCTCCTCAAAGACTTATTATTGTAAAAGAGCGACTGGCTAAATCAATAGAAGAATTGATGCTATCAGAAAAAGCGGATATGAACCGTTTTGAACAGGAACTGATTTATTATTCAGAGAAACTTGATATAAACGAAGAAATAGTGCGATTAAAAACGCATTGCGCCTATTTTTCTGATGAATTGAAAGCCATCCGCACTGAAAAAGGAAAAAAATTGGGATTTGTTACACAGGAAATAGGGAGAGAAATAAACACCATCGGCTCAAAAGCAAACGATGCAACGATACAGGTCGAAGTAGTACAAATGAAAGATGCCTTAGAACGAATTAAAGAACAACTCCTTAATATCGTATAAGCCACAAAACAGAATAGATAATGTAGGTTAATGATGGAATTCTTTTTCCCGGCAAACAAATCAATAAAATGCTCCAATATTCTGCTCCTACTCGTATCTCAACAGATACACAATCTATGGTGACGAACATGTCTGAATCCTTAACCAAACTCATTGTTTTCACAGCCCCATCGGGAGCAGGTAAAACAACCTTAGTAAAACATGTGCTTTCACAATTGTCCAATAAGGTTGCTTTTTCGGTATCGGCAACCACCCGTCAACAGCGCAGTAATGAAGTAAACGGAATAGATTATCTGTTTATCAGTCGCGAGGAGTTTATCAGTCGCAAAGAAAATAACGAATTTTTAGAGTGGCAAGAAGTTTATGACGGAAACTTCTACGGAACACTACACAGCGAAATCGCTCGGATTTGGAAAGAAGGGAAAGCCGTAATTTTTGATGTTGATGTTGAAGGAGCGGTAAACATTAAAAGGATATACGGCGAAAGAGCATTAACCGTTTTTGTAAAACCGCCCTCCCTCGAAACCATCAGAAAACGATTAATGCAGAGGAACTCCGAAACAAACGAAATGTTAGAAAAGAGAGTCGCCAAAGCTGCATTGGAGTTACAGTATGAAGGGCTTTTTGATATAGTCCTTATTAATGACGAAATAGTAGAGGCTAAAAAAAATGCCATAGAAATTGTATGCAGTTTTCTGGGCATTGAGAACAATAACCTTTAATGCGACCTCTGCTTTTTTGCTGCTTTTAGCAAATTCTTCAATTGCTAATGAAAGCGCAAAGCCTTTAAAAACAAGGCTTTAGAATGAATTGCGCATTCTTTCCGAATTTTTCTTTAAAAAAGTTAGTTGATTAGGTTGGAAAGTTGTGGTTATAGTCATACCTTTGCAGCCGCTTTGGAG
>CALCIK010000094.1 GCA_937907475.1 uncultured Bacteroidota bacterium
ACTGCTGCGAAATTCATTAACTTTTTCATGGTGTTTGTTTGGTTTTTGTTTTTTGTTAAATTTTGTGATTTGATTTTGTTTTGGTTTTTGTTTGCTTTCGGTTTTCGTAGGTTGGTACATCGGGGTGGAATTTCGTAACCACCGTGGCGGAGTTTTTTTTGAATTATTTTTGAGGAGGGGTTTCAGGTCGTAGAAGTTGTACGGAAAGTATGCTATGTATTTTAGAAGATTCATTCCCGTGTATTATTATATCTATCGCGAACTTTGCGTAACTCTTTGGACCCTTTTCGATAAGATATAAAACGCAAAGAACGCTAAGAAGCTGTTCTTAATATTGATTTTTGATCTAAGGCTAAATTTTGCCTACCATTCTGATAAAAAATAGGGGTCAGTAATTGAAATTTGCTTACCTTTATGGCGATAATAGGCGGTCAAAGATTGGAAATGCCCAATTTAGCTTTATACACATTGCAGAAAATGACCAAAACAAGGCAAAATAGTTGCAAATAAATCGGAAAAAAAGGTCTTTTTCTTCCGAAAAAAGGGCTTTATCTAAAAAATAAAGGACTTTAAATTCAAGAAATTGGTCTTTAGAAGCAATAATTAGGTCTTTATTTTTGAAAAAAGGTCAATAAACCCGAGAAATTGGTCTTTTTTTCAAAAAAATGGACTTTAAATTCGGAAAAAAGGTCTTTCCTACCGAAAAAAGACCTTTAAGTCGGAGAAAAAGATGACTTAATTCGATAAAAAGTCAACAAAAACCGGAAAAAACATCAATAAATTCCCAAAAAAGGCAACAAAACTCAGGAAAAAGACAACAAAAACCGCTTATAAGTTTAGTTATTTCGTCATAATAACCCATAAATAATCAACCTTCGGTTCATTCGGGGTTGCCTTTATGACAATCGGGTGGCCTTTAAAAAAGAAGCGTTGATTTACCTTCAAAGCATGGTTGACCTTATTAAAAGCCTGTTTCAAAAGAAGGGGATTGCTTTCATGAAAGTCCAAACCTTGACCCAATATGTGCTTCCCGATGTTTTGCAACGTTACCGACACCTCTACTCTTAAATTATATACATTAGGTGTCGGTAACGTAAAATCACCTTCGGCGTTTGAATTTGGGCGGGAGGTGGTTTTCTACAATCATGCCATCTCTTCGAGATTTTGGGGAAACTAAAATTACCACATCCCCTAACATGGATTGTGTTATGGGTTCAAGTAAAGGGAGGGGTAAAATTCAACAATCATGGGTTTAAGCCTTACCACTACGGGAAAAAAGGTTTCCTCAAAGTCTGACAAAGGGTATTCACAATCTCTTGATTACACAAACAGGTGGCTTTCCATACAGCTTCTAACAAATAAAATAAAACGGTAGAAGGATGTTCAGAAACAAAAAACTACCTTTACTATCACTACAACCTAATTGTACCCCTTAGTTTCAATTAGCCCGAATAGCAACCCAATAGGATTGGATATAATTTGGTTACGGGTCATTAAAAGACCTCCACGCTAAATAATGTAAATATGATTAGGAACTTCTTATTCCATCAGGTTAATCCAACCCGAAATAGGCTATGGGACCCCATAGACGTCACCCTTTTTGAGAAATGTATAAAATATATCACCCAAAAATACGAAGTCGTCTTGATGGAAGACCTTGTGTTTTCCGGCAGCTTGCAGGTTAAAAATAAACAGGCGACACTTATGTTTGACGACGGTTACAAAGACAATATAGAATATGCAGTCCCGATTTTGGATTATTACAAATGCAAGGCTTCGTTTTATGTTGTAACAGATTGCATAGATTTCAATCAACCCACCTGGACTCATATTTTAGACCACATATTTCTGTACACCGGCAAAACTGATATCCATATTGATTTCGACTTTTTGCCCACCGGGTTGAGAGCTAAATCGTTGTTATCCCTCGAAGAAAGGGTAAAATATGTAACCAAATTAAAGCCCTTCCTCAAAACACTATCCAATGCCTGCAAAAACAAGGTCTTAGACAGGGTCAAAGAAACCTGTTCCGATGTGGAACTTCCAAAACTGATGATGAATTGGAACGACTTGAAGGCATTGAAAAATTCAGGACACTATATCGGTTCGCACACCAAGACACATAGCATGTTGGGAACTATGACCCAAGAGGATGACATAAATAACGAGCTTTTACATTCGGGAAACAGGATAAAAGAAGCACTCGGATATTTCCCGATGACCATTTCTTACCCTGTTGGCAGCTATAACGAAGCGACAAAACGATTGGCAAAAGAGGCCGGCTACAAGATAGGGTTAGCGGTCAAGCAAAATGTACACAGCCCCGCAAAAGAAGATTGCTTTGAAATCTCTAGGATAGAGCTTTACAATGAACCTTGGTGGAAGACCAAGCTAAGAATAACAAATGCTTTAGAGAACATTAAAACACTTATCGGCTACAAATGAAAATTATACTATGGGTTGGCAATGAATCCAATCAAAAGGCATTAGCAAACAAAATTCACGCCGTCATCCCTCTACAAGGCATGATTATAGAAAGCAGAAAACATCAACCGAAAATGACCATAAGAACTATTTTTGAGAAGTTGGTTGAAAAGGTTTTTCTACCGTCAATCGGTCAATCTTGGTGGGGAATGAAAAAACATTACGACAAGTTATTTCCCGTCTTTCCTGATGTAGAACGATTGGATGTAGAAAACATCAACGCCGATGTTGCTTATGAATTTTCAAAAAGGCTGGAACCCGATTTAATCATCGTTTCCGGAACAAGGCTGGTCAAAGAGAAAATGTTATCCCTAAAACCCGTGATTGGAATACTAAATCTTCATACCGGGTTGTCCCCCTATATTAAAGGCGGCCCGAATTGCACTAATTGGTGTATAGCGACCAAACAATTTCATTTAATCGGCAACACTGTTATGTGGATTGACCCGGGCATAGACACCGGAAACATTTTAACCACCGAATTCACCGAATTTACCGGACATGAAAACCTGTCCGATATACACTTGAAGGTGATGGAACACGCTCATTCATTGTACATCAAAGCGATTAAATACCTTGAAGCAGGCAACCATAAAAGCATCCCTCAGGCGAGCATTTCCAAAGGTAAAACGTACTATACCAAGGATTGGACGTTGACCCAAAAAATCAACTTGGTACTGAATTTGAAAAAGATGAGAAGTTCCGTTCTTTCGGGTAAAATCATTGGAGACAGAAAAAGCGTTAAGACGGTTGAGCTTTAAAGGTGGGAATGAGATATTAAGCGTTAGGCAAAGTGATGTAAATCTTTTGACTTAAATTGAACAGGCATATAAGATTATGTTCCGTATTCCACACTAACTTTAAGCACTATGAGGTTGTTTGGATTTTCTTGTTAAAAATGATACAATTGCCAATCAGAAAATAGTATGTTAGTAAAAATAATCAACACCGACAATTCTAAAACCACCATCCTCATCCGGTTGATGGTTGGCGCGGTTTTTTTGTCAGAAGGCATTCAGAAGTTTTTATTCGCTGACACTTTAGGTGCAGGGCGTTTTGAAAAAATCGGTTTGCCATTTCACGACTTTCTTGGGCCATTTGTAGGAACTTTTGAAATCGTTTGCGGTGCGTTGGTTTTACTTGGTTTGCTGACAAGGATTGCGAGCATTCCGTTAATCATCATCATGCTCGTTGCCATCGCAACCACCAAAACAGAGGTGTTGGTCGAGAAAGGTTTTTGGGAAATGCTTCACGGAAGCAGAACAGATTGGTCAATGTTATTAGGTAGCCTATTCCTATTCATTAAAGGTAGCGGTGATTGGTCGCTCGACAAAAAACGGATGAAGCATGGAGGGTAATGCGGACTTAAAAGACATAGCGAAACTTTTCCTGAAACTTGGGATAATTGGCTTTGGTGGTCCTGCGGCTCATATTGCTATGATGCAGGAAGAAGTGGTTGTTAAAAGAAAATGGCTGACCGAACAACATTTTCTTGACTTAATAGGGGCAACCAATTTAATTCCCGGGCCAAACAGTACCGAAATGGCCATCCATATCGGTCACGAAAAGGCAGGTTGGAAAGGATTGATTGTTGCCGGACTTTGTTTTATTATACCGGCTGTCTTGATAACGGGCGTTTTTGCTTGGCTATACAAACTGTATGGACAAGTTCCCACAGTTCAACCTTTTATTTATGGCATCAAACCCGCCATCATCGCCATTATTTTCGGAGCGGTTTACCCTTTGGCTAAAAAATCATTGAAATCATTGGAATTGGCCATCATCGGAGTGGTGGTCTTAGCCTGTTCCTTGTTCAACTTCAACGAAATTTACCTGATGTTTGGGGCGGGTTTTTTGGCTTTGCTTTTAGCTTTCATCCGAAATAATAAATCAGATAACACTAACAGTATTTTCCCTTTTGTATTGCTGCAAATTACAAACACAACAGTTTCAGCTACCAATTTCAACTTGTTTTGGATATTCCTCAAAATCGGGGCAATCCTTTACGGTAGCGGATATGTGTTATTTGCATTTCTTGACACCGAATTGGTATCTACCGGGATTTTAACGCGTCAGCAACTGATTGATGCTATTGCAGTCGGACAATTTACCCCCGGCCCTGTTTTTTCTTCCGTTACTTTTATCGGTTATCAAATCAACGGACTAACCGGAGCTATCATTGCTACCATTGGCGTTTTTCTGCCTTCGTTTGTTTTTGTGGCTTTACTGAATCCTTTGGTAAAGAGGATGCGAAATTCAAAACCGTTTTCAGCTTTTCTTGATGCGGTCAATGTTGCTTCGGTAGCAATTATTGTTTCGGTTTGCTTCGCAATGGGTATGGACACTATTACCGACTGGCGCACAATTAGCATTGCTGTTATCAGTTTGGCTTTGACCTTTGGTTATAAAAAGATGAACAGTGCCTTGATCGTTTTGGGCGGCTCGATGCTTGGTTACTTGTTGTCACTTTTTTGACATCAAAGGAACGTAGTTTCACACCTTCTCAATACTCCCAATATCAAAGTCGCTTAACCTGCATATATAATGCCCCGATTGATGTACTTTTGAGGGGAAAATGTGTTTTATGATGGACTGTCAATGTCGGAATAAGAAAGAGTTGCCCTGTTGACAGCAATTAACGATAAACAAAAAAATGGAAATATTAATAATCCTTGCCTTAGTTTTATTGAACGGGATGTTCTCCATGTCAGAAATGTCATTGGTTTCATCGCGAAAGTTTAAATTGGAAAGTTCAAAAAAGAAAGGGAGTACCGGTGCAAAAGCAGCTTTAGAACTATCGGAAAACCCTACAAAGTTTTTGTCAACCGTTCAAATTGGCATTACCTTAATAGGAATTTTATTAGGTGTATATAGCGGTGAAAACTTAACCACGAATGTTGCCAATTTTTTCGCTCAATTTGAACCAATAAAACCTTATGCCGATCCTATTGCAACAGGGGTTGTCGTTGTTTTTGTTACTTATTTATCCATTGTTTTAGGGGAGTTATTGCCCAAAAGGTTAGGGATGACCTTTCCCGAACCCATAGCGATTGCGTTATCAAAACCCATGAAAATTCTTTCCGTCATTACCTCACCGTTTGTTTGGCTGCTCACTTTTACAAACGATATTTTATTGACAATCATGGGAATAAAGAAAACGACAGACAGCAAAGTTTCCGAAGAAGAAATAAAATCCATCATTAAAGAAAGTGCTGAAGGAGGTGAAATTCAAGAAATAGAGCACAATATCATGGAGCGGGTTTTTGAGTTAGGCGATAGAAAGGTGAATACCCTTTTTACGCACAGAAGCGAAATAGTTTATTTTACCACAAATGATACATGGGAAGAAATCAAGAACAAAATCAATCAGGAAAAACATTCTGCCTATCCCGTAAGCAAAAGCAATAACCTTGACGACATCATAGGAATAGTACTTTTAAAAGATTTATTTACCCCCGCTACCGATAAAGATTTCGACATTACAGATTACATAAAAAAGCCGATCTATCTAACCGAAAGTGCTTATGCATACCGGGTTTTAGAACAATTCAAAGCAGAAAAAATGCACTATGGAATTGTGATTGATGAGTACGGAACAACGATTGGCATTGTAACGATGGATGATGTAGTGGATGCATTGGTAGGCGATGTAACCGAAAACGACCAAGACGAATATCAAATCACCCAAAGAGACGAAAACAGTTGGTTTGTGGACGGACAAATTTCTATTATTGATTTCATCCGGTATTTTGATATTGAGTTGCATGAAAACTATCAATCCAACTATACAACCGTTGCAGGTTTAATGATTTATAAAAGCAATAGGCTACCTAATATAGGAGAAAAAGTAATCGTTAACAATTATGAATTGGAAGTGATAGACAAAGACGGACAAAGAATTGATAAGATATTGGTTACCAAAAAATAATGGCTCTGCCATTAGTTGCGGATTGGGTTGTAGGTAGGGTGATGTGGTTACTTGAGCTGTCTGTGTTAAATTCACCTGTCTGTTTTAAACAATCTTTAGCACAATGGCTTATGACAGATGATGTTAGACTATAGACTTATGCCTTATACCTTATGTCTTATACCTTATACCTTATACCTTATGTCTTTTCGCCAATAGGATTTAACGTTTAGTAAATTGCCTTACAGAAGGCAGTATCCAAAAACGGCCATTTCAAAGTATCTTGCATGGTAATCGTTTTACTCCGAAATCAAAGACGGCTACCTCAACATACTCATAATAAACTCATGAAAGGATATGGCTACCAATAAAGAAATAGCACAACATTTTTTGAAATTATGTGCCAAAGGGCAATCTCGGGAAGCATTTCGATTGTATGTCGGACAGGACTTTAAGCATCACAATATTTACTTCAAAGGTGATGCAGAATCCTTGATAATCGCTATGGAAGAGTCTCATACGATGACCCCGAATAAGGTTTTTGAAATTCATAGAGCCTTACAAGACGGAGATTTAGTTGCCGTTCATTCGCATATCAAACAACAACCCCACGAATTGGGCGCAGCCTTCATACATATTTTCCGTTTTGACAACGACAAAATTGTTGAGGTATGGGACTTTGGTCAATCTGTCCCCGCTGAAACGGTGAATGAGAATGGAATGTTTTAAAACAAGTATCAATTACGGGTAGCTGCGATACTTGTATCGGAGAATAATCATCAAGGCGATACAAGTATCGCCACTACCGTAGTGTTTAGACGAGAAATGTCAGGTGAAAAAAAAGGAGGAAAGAGTACCGACAACTATGGTAGCTCCGATACTTGTATCGGAGAAAAAAATTCACCAAGGCGATAGAATTATCTCCTCAACTGTAATTGCTAAAGCCTACTTCATTTTTAGCAGAGGTAATTATTTACAAGGACGACTACCAATGCAAACTATAATTGTGCCCGCAGTTTTGGCAAGTGTCGTCATTACCCATATAAGCCTGACAATGACATCCGTTGACCGAACAAGCACCCCACCCCTTTTGAGGCTGTTGATTTTGAAGAACGATACCGTTCAAGTCAAGCATTGTTGCATTTGTCAAAACGGATATTCCGTTTTTTAAACTCTTTCCCGATAGGGATTTTCTTCGTTTTGGTTCCATTAATTTGGGCATGAGATTGACTTTTTGAGAGGTTTGGTTATTAAACGATAGACAAAATTACTACGAACTTTCAAAACTTGAAGGATAAGTACCAAAGGTTGAAAACATTTTTTCTCAATAGATCTTTGCGGTACTAACCATATAAACGGGTATTGAACAAACCGGATTGTTCGCCCTTTTGGTTTATCCTCGTTCCCAATAGTTGATGTTCTGTATATCTTCTAAAATGCGGAGATAGCTGATGTACCGGGTTTCTGCAATTTCCCCTCTTTCAAAGGCTTCTTTTACCGCACAGTTTTTCTCATCTCGGTGAAGGCAATTGGCAAACTTGCATTGCGACATCAATTCGCGCATTTCGCGGTAATAGTGTCCAACCTCTGACGGTTCAAGATGCACCACTCCAAATTCTTTTATGCCCGGCGTATCAATTATGTATCCACCGAAAGGAAGTTCGTGCATCGTGGCAAACGTAGTAGTATGTACCCCTTTTCCGCTAAAAGCAGATATTTCTTTAGTGCTCAACTCCAAATGCGGGGCAATAGTGTTAATGAGAGTTGATTTCCCTACGCCGGAATGACCGGCAATAAGACTTGTTTTACCGAGCATCAAGGTTTTTACTTCCTCCACCGCATAACCGGTTACAGCCGAAACGCTTACGCATGGATAGCCCAAAGGAATGTAAATGTCCATAGCTTCGGCACACAATTCTATGTCTTTATCTTTGTAGGTGTCGAATTTATTGAAAAGCAGTACGGTTGGGATGTCGTACATTTCGGCAGTTATCAGAAACCGGTCAATAAATCCAAACGATGTTCGCGGCTCTGAAAACGTAACCATGAGCAATGCCTGATCTATATTGGCTGCTATAATTTGTTTTTGCCACTTTTTGCGGGGGGATTGCCTGATGATGTAATTATGGCGGGGCAGAATCTCTGTGATAGAGGCGGTTTGTAGTCCTTCTTCCAATTCAATAACAACCTGATCGCCCACTGCAATCGGGTTGGTGCTGTCTATATCGTCTTGCCTGAACTTTCCTTTTATCCTGCACTCTATTTCTCTATGGTCTTTGGTCAATACTTTGTACCAACTTCCGGTAGATTGTAACACTATTCCTTGCATGTATTGTGATTGCGTGATTGATCAATTGATACGAAGAAGTTTTAAACTTATCGCTTTTTTGTAACCTTAAAGCAAGGCTATTCATAAAAAGTTCCATCGGGTCATAAAAAAAGCGCAGACTACCTCATAGTGGTCTGCGCTTTTAATAGTGAAGCATTAAAAAGAGTTAGTTAATAACATATTTTTCGGGATGTGCTTTAAACTCCTCTTTACATTCTTTTGAGCAGAACGGATACGCTTTTCCATTGACCATAGCAGTATCGGCAATTGTCTTCAACGACATTCCACACACCACATCTTTGGCAACGGCCAACATTTCTTTGGGCACGTCAATGCCTTTGTCGTTTTCTCCACCGCCCATCGCGTTGGAAGGTTGTTGGCTGTTGCTTCCGCAAGACATAAAAAGCCAGCCGGCTATGGTAACAATAAACAGTACTTTTTTCATCGGTTGTAATTTTGGTGATAAGCAATGATTAAGTTGCAAAGGTATGGATTTTTTACATTGAATGGTTATTTGGACTTGAGACGATAGACTGAAGATGTTAGACTTTAAACAATAGACCGAAGATGAAAGACTAATGATCACAGACAATCTAAAGTCTTAAGTCTTTTGTCTTCAGTCTAAAAATTCGTGTCATCCGCGTTCCATTATTTGCGTAGGTTGTCCTACAAAAGAAGTCGGGTTTAGAAAACGAAACTCATAACTCATAACTCAAATTTTACCTCACCAACATCACCGTGCCCTTCCTTTCTAAGGTAAGGCCTATCGGGGTTTTCATTTGAATATAGTAGGCATACACTCCTTGCGGGGCGAGTTGACCCTTAAAGTAACCGTCCCATCCATCATCAGGGTTGGTAGTGGAATACAAGACTTCGCCCCACCGGTTCATGACTTGCAAGAGGTAATCGTCTTCGTTGGGGTAAAGGATGACAGGCTTAAAGATGTTGTTGATGCCATTGGGAGCAAAGGCATTGGGGACAAAAATGCGCGGAGTTTGATTGATACAAAGTTGATTGGATAGGCTGCTGAGAACATCGGCAAATCCATCGGGACACGCTATTTGGTAAACGGCTTCGATATAGTAACAATATCCGGCGATGCCTTCTGCAGTGGTCAACGGGTCTTCGTATTCCAATACATCAGGGTTGACGGTAGCCAATAAAGAGTAACTGTTTTGACCGATGATGCTTCGGTAAATATTGTAGTTGAGCAGGGTGGCGTTTGTGAGGTAAAAAGGAGTCCAATCCAACCCGTTGCTTAGGTTGAATTGGTCGCGACCTTTCAGGCGTATGGTTTGAACAATGCCGGAATAAGTGCTTTGATTACAATCGTTTATCTGCTGTATTTGATAGGTATAGGCAAACCGCTTTGTATCTGTATTTGTATCGGTATAGGTCATTGTGCTAGCTATCGGGATGGGCAAGGGGTAATCGTTATAGACATTGAGCGAAGTGCTGTCGCCAAGACTTCTGAGTATCTTAATTTGGTTGAGCGGAACAGAAGTGTCAATATTCCATGTTAAAAAGATGGAGTCGTTGGCACCTACGGTGGCATTAACCAAACATATAAAGTCGGGCGATTGGGGAATCACGATATTGGTACAAACGAAATTGGAGTTGGATATATCTATATTATTATCCCGCCGCGCGACAATTCTAAAACAGGCATCTGATTCGGCAGCGGGGAAAACGTAGGTATAAGTAGTGGTGGCGGTATCTACATCGGCCAAGGTTGATATGGCCACATTGTTGGCATCTACCTGAATAATAGAGTAGCCGGTAAGTCCGGTATCCCAACCTTTGTATTTTGTCCAATTGATGGTTACTTCGTTGCTGCAAGGGCTGCCTGTTGCCGAAAGGTGTATGGTTTGGTGGGGAATGCCGTTATCGGCACCGGGAGTTACATTAGAGCAAGCATCAAAGGCGGCTATTTTATAGGATTCGGGTTGGGTGTCGGATTGGGTGGCGATGTCTTGGTAAAAAGTGGCGGTGGGGTCAAAGATGGTGTCAATAGGTATAAAGTTGCCATTGGCATCGGCACGGTAAACAATGTAACCGGCTGCTTCGGGCGAGGCGCTCGGTTGCCAGTTAAGTTGTACGGTATTACCGTTTAACACGCTTGCCACAGTGATGATGGGTGCGATGGGAGGTTGGGTATCTAAAATTTGCGAAGGAGCAGATACGGCCCCGCCACATTGGGTTTCGATGTAGTAGTAAAGCGTTGTCACCGGGTTTGAAACAGCATCGGTAAAAGTGGTTTGAAGCGGGTCGGATACCGAAGTAAGTAAGGTAAAGGGTCCGGCTATATTATTGGCTACATAGATATTGTAGGCGGTAAAGGTCGCCCCACAGTTTACCCCAACTGTACCGGGTGTCCAAGTAAGCAGGATGTTTCCGCTCAACTGCACATTGACACATTGAAGGATAGGGGTGGGTTGTGCTTTTAAAGAAGTGTTGTTTACCGCACCTATTGCCAATAAGCACAATAATAGGGTGAAAACGGTTTTAACTTGTTTCATCAGCTTGAGGGTTAAGTGCATCATGGTAATTATATCGAGTAAGTAGGGTTGTGTGAAAATAGCCCGTTACTGCTGTATTTTGTTTGAAAACTAAAAGCCTTACTCCCCCACCACCACTTGGGTAAAGTCTTCGGTGCTGAAGTATTGTTGGGCGAGTTGCATAATATCTGTGGGAGAAATGGTTTGTATGGTTTGTACTAATTGTTGGTAATAATCAGTTTTCAGCCCATACATGTAGAGACCTTGTATGGTAGAGAGTTGGTTAAAGGTGCCGTTTATTTGCGAAAGCAATTGTCCGAGCATGTAATTTTTAACGGTTAGTAGCTCCTCTCCCGGCACGGGTTCGTTTTTTAAACGGTCTATTTCATAAAATATTTCCTGAACGGCTTGTTCCCATACGTTTTGGTTGACCTCTGTCGCGATGGTTACAATTCCGGCATTGGGCATTGAAATGAGTGCAGAGTAAATGCCGTAGGTAAATCCTTTGTCTTCGCGGATATTGCTCATCAGGCGCGAACCGAAATAACCCCCTAAAAGCGTATTCACCAACAGCATCTTTTGATAATCGGGATGCGTTTTGTTAAACAGATGTTTACCAATTCGGATGGCGGCTTGCATGGAATTGGGCTTGCTGATATATTGTGTTGTGGGTTCGTAGGCAGGAGAAGGAGCTACAACAGGTTGTTGAGAAGGTTGGTTTTTCCAATGGGTGCTGCCAATGAATTGGTTGATGAGCTGCAAATGTTCGTTGGTAAATTTCCCGCCGATATAAGCAGTACAGTTACCGGGGGTGTAATGTGTGCGATAGAACTGACTAAGAATTTGAGGGGTAATGGCATCAATAGCCGAATTTGTAGCAGGATAGCCATAAGGATGATTAGAGCCGAACAAAATGGCTTTAAACTTTTCATCGGCTAAGTATTCGTTTTTTTGCCTGTTAATCTCTAACCGCTGTTTCGCTTTTCTAAGCTCGGTATTTAATTCTTCCTGCGGAAAAACCGCTTGGGTCAAGACTTCCTGAAGTAGCGGAAGCAACTTGGATAAGTGTTTGTTTAGGCAAGAAAGGTTGACTTCAGCGTGGTTATGTCCGGTTGAAGTAGATAAATTTGCTCCGTAAAATTCTATTTGTTCTGCCAATTGTCTCGAAGTGTAATTTGCCGTACCTTCTTCGAGCATGTCATTGGTAAACTTTGCCACCAACTGTTGCGGTTCTTGCCATTTACCGGCCTCAAACACCAATTTGATAAAAGCAACCTCTTGAGTTTCGGTGTTGAATAAATAGGCCGGAATTTGGTTGTCTAATTGCAGTTGTTCAGGTTGGTGCAAATGCAATTGGGTAATGGGTTGCAGGGAAGGGGCTATACTACGGTTAAGGGTATTCATTATTGACTGTATGAAATTAGGAAATTTAATGGGGGGGGCAATTCCGGTTATCTTCTGCGTTTAATTCCCAATACCCCCAGCAAACCGCGGGTGATTTCACGGATAAAAGTATTCGACACCTGTTTTGCCATGGGATTGGAGGTAATGGTTTCGAGAAACCCTTTTTCGCGGGTTCGGGAATTGGTGGTAGTGGTTTTTGCGGGTTGGTCTTTTTCGGCTTGCTCCAGCTTTGCAGTCAGTAATTCATAAGCACTTTGCCGGTCTATGGTTTGGTTGTATTTTCTTATCAAATTCGAGCGTCCGATAAGTTGGTCTATCTCCTGAGGAGAAAGAATATCCATCCGAGAACGGGGGGCTAACAACAAAGTAGCCGACAAGGGAGTAGGGCGGCCTTTTTCGTCCAATACGGTAATTGCCGCTTCGCCGATTCCGAGGGAGGTTAAGAGTTCGTCGGTTTGGTAATAATCCGATAGCGGATAGTTCTCGGCGGTGAGCTTAATCATTTTGCGGTCTTTTGCGGTAAAAGCGCGCAAGGCATGTTGAACCTTCATCCCTAATTGTCCCAAAACGGCATCGGGAATATCTGTCGGGTTTTGGGTGCAGAAAAACACACCAATTCCTTTTGAACGGATGAGTTTAATGATGGTTTCGATTTGATTGAGCAGTGCTTTGGAGGCTTCACTAAAAATGAGGTGGGCTTCGTCAATAAAGATAACCAACTTCGGTTGTTCGGGATCGCCTTCTTCGGGAAACACCGCATAGATTTCTGCCAACAGGCAAAGCATAAAGGTTGAAAACAACTTGGGCTTGCTTTGAAGGTCAACCACACGCAGGATAGATATATAACCGCGCCCGTCTTTGTCATAGCGTACCAAGTCTTCCACATCAAAAGAGGGTTCACCAAAAAACAAGTCCGCCCCCTGTTCTTCCAATTCAACAGCTTTGCGAAGAATAGCTCCTGCCGAGGCAGTACTCATGAGTCCGTAGTGCTCTTCTATCGTTTCCTTCCCCTCGTTGAGGGCGTAATTGAGTGCTTTTTTAAAATCTTTAAGGTCCAATAAGGGTAATTGATTGTCGTCGCAATACTTAAACAACACCGATACAATGCCTTGTTGGGTATCGTTCAGTTCCAGTATTTTTGAAAACAACACCGGTCCAAACTCCGAAACAGTCGCGCGCATCCGAACTCCATTTTCATTGGAAATACTGAGCAGTTCTACCGGAAAGGCTTTGGGTTGGTAGGGGATGCCTATTTTTTGATGCCGGTCTTCCACCTTTGGATTAGAAACCCCGGGAGCAGCCAACCCGCTAAGGTCGCCTTTTACGTCCATCAGCAATACCGATACCCCTTTATCGGAAAGCGATTCTGCCAACCCTTGAATGGTTTTGGTTTTACCCGTTCCCGTAGCTCCTGCAATTAAACCATGCCGGTTGAGCGATCTGAGCGGTACTTTTATATGGGTATGCTCTAAAGGAACTTCTTCGAGGATGGCCGTTCCGAGTATGATAGAGTCGGACTTGAAAGTGTAGCCCGCTTCAATATGTTGTTTAAATTCAGTTCTGTCGTTTAACATGACGGGATAGGGTAAAATGATGAGTAATCGGTAAACAGGCACAAAAATAACATAAAAATCATGAAGTTGAACGCATCGGGTTGGTGAGGCGGCATATTCGTGAGGATATGTTCTTATTGGCGGTTCAAATCCCAGTCGTAGGGGAAGTATTCTAATTGGTAATTTGAAGGGATGGGCTGACTTCGGTATTGGTTGATAAAGTCTATCGCCGACTTATTTTGGAATATAAAATCATCTTTGTACCATTCAAAAATTTTAGACACCGAAACGGTTTGCGCTTTGGCATTCACTTTTACAAATTGGTTGTTGTTGAGTGCGATGCGGGTTTGTTGGGTAAGTTGAGCGTTAAGTTGTTGCGGCGTATAGGCCGTATTGATAAGGGGAGGACAACCTTTGGCAGCACAGACTAAGGCAAAATGAAAACGGGGGTCTTTTTTCAACCCGAACAACACCGTTTTCTCTAGTTGATCTAAGGTCAAGGAGCGTTGGGCAACCTGATGTTTTGCCTCGTTAAAAAAGCCCGGTACATTAAGTGGCGATGTGGGAAGATTATGGTCTATAACCGATTTAATCGCGATGATATTATAGGCATTGATGTAAAAGGCTTGTTGTTCGATATCGGTTCTGCCGCTTAAATCTACAAGGGAAATCTTCCTAACCAAAGCATTCAACTCCGTTTTGTCCTTTTGAATGTTTGAGTAATTCACCAACCCATTCGTTACGTGCCTTTTTAAAAAGTTGGAAACAGCAATGAAGAACGTGTTAAACTGTTCTGCATCTGTCGGAATTTTTGGAGAATGTGGATACATTGGTTTGTTGGGTTCTGACGTTTGTTGTGGGGGAGTGGTGGAGGTGATAGTAGACTCCTTTCCGTTTTTTTCTTTTTCCCCCGTGTCTTTATTTTTAGGGGTAACTGTCGGGACTGTATTACCTGAATTGTCCTGTTTTGCTGCACTTTGCCGATTAGAATTAGTGCCTGTTGTTGCAGATTCCTTTTGGGGCGTTTGGGGCAACCCTTGAACCTTATCCTTGCTTGGCTCAACTTTTGTTGTACTATTTCCGTTGATACTGCTTGTTTTATCTAACGAAGCGGCTTCATTACCTTCTAGTGTATCGTTCAACTCGGTTATTTTTTGTCCGGTGCTATCGTTTGCCGATGTAGTTTTTAAAGGAGTTTCGGCGTTTTGAGGATTGTTGGTTTGTTTGCAGGAAAGTGAAAAAACAAACAGACTTGTCGTGAATATTAAATAAAGCAGTACTTTTGTGTTCATGTATAGTTTTTTAGGGAGGTAAAACGATAAGGCTGTTAAGTTACAAAAGTAGTCATAAAAGTGCTTGAAATTTAAAGAAGTGCTTCTTTGTCAAAAGCGATAAGATGTTGTGAACGCATTGCTCGCTGATGGTTTTTTATAAAAGAATTATGCAGAACAAATTGGCACATTTTCCCAAGGCCTTATTGGTTATGGCATTTCACCTAATCATCGCTTTGGTTGCAATATTGGTATCATTGGTGGGTGCTATTTTAGTCGGAGCAGCCGTAGCAGATTACCGTCCTGCCGATATAGAGCCGGTCAAACCTCATGGGGTTAGCGGAAATGCGGATAATAACAGTCAAATCTTTTCTTTTCTTATTTGGAACATCGGCTATGCCGGATTAGGTAAGGAATCTGATTTGTTTCACGATGGCGGTAAAATGGTTGTAACACCCAAAGCCGCTGTTGAAAAGAATCTGGAAGGGGTAAAAAATCTGATGGTGAAGATGCAAAACGTTGATTTCTTTTTACTTCAGGAAGTTGACAAAAACTCACATCGCAGTTACCACAAAAATCAAGTGGGGTACTTAGGCGAGGGGTTGAAAGATTACAACTATACTTTTGCGACCAACTACAACGCCGCTTTTATTCCCTACCCATTTTCCGAACCTTATGGAAAAGTATTCAGCGGCTTAACCACGTTTAGCCGTTATATGCCCAAGGAAAGTTTCCGATACGCCCTCCCTTCAGAATATTCGTGGCCGGTTTCTATGTTTTTTGTGAAGCGTTGTTTTTTGATACAACGCTATGAAGTAAGCGGCGGCAAGGAATTGGTGGTCATTAACACTCACAAATCGGCTTACGATACCGGCGGCAAGGTGAAAAAACATCAGATGCAGGAATTAAAAAAAATCATCCTTGCAGAATACGAAAAAGGGAATTACGTAGTGGTTGGGGGAGATTGGAATCAAAGTCCGCCCGGTTATCTAGACGAAAACACCAAACTAAGCGATCCGGCAATTAATGTGCCCGATGATTTTATGCCAAAGGGTTGGCAATGGATTTTTGACGACTCAAGTCCTACTAACAGGAAAATGAAAACCCCTTACGAAGAAGGACAAACCCCCACTCAGTTGTTGGATTTCTTTTTGATTTCGCCCAATATAGAATTGATTGCTGCAAGCACCATAGGTCAGAATTTTGAATTTTCAGACCATCACCCTGTTTATATGCGTGTGCAGTTAAAGTAATTTTTCATCTGAAAAAGAAATTAAAATTCGCTTCGATGAATTTTAATTTCTAACAACTTGGTTCAGGAAAGAAAACCATGCACTCGAAATCGGAGTGTTAGATTCTTTTAAAAACACAAAAGAACCCAAAAGTTATTCCCTTTTTGTTTCAAAAATACGAAATAAAAAATTTCTGAAACATAGTGAGACAACAATTGAAATACGCTTTAAAACCCAACAACCTCTTGTGGGTTTGCATTTTTATTAGAAGGCATGGTTAGCACTATTCGCAACAGTTCCGGTTCGCGGCGATTGATGGTGGATAAATCTTTAGAACTGATTAACCTGCCATCGTTATCATACAGATTAACCTTGTACAGACGGTCAGAGCGAAGATGGAAATGAAACTGTCCATTGGGACGGCTAATAAAAGACTCTGTCTGTTCTTCAAAAACATCCACCAACTGAATAGTTAAATCGGATACGGGCAACATACTTGTTTCGTGATAAACAACCCCTAAAAGAACCAAATGTACATCGCCCCCATTGGCTAATTCTACTTTACCGTCAATCGGGGTTAATGTTACCTCATGTGCTTTGACGGGTAATATGGTTGTGGTAAAACCTGTAAATAGAACGATACAGAACGGAAGCCAAAAGCGAAACATAAGTGATTGATTTAGGTGTTATGTGGATGTTTTTTTTGTTTTTCTAAATCTTTAAACCGCCGCTTGATTTTTATTTTTACGGTACAAGATTCGTTCTCTAATACGGATACTATCCAATTTCGTAACGAACTTGATGACCCGATTACTAAAACACTTGAATAGAAATAACTTACTGACATCCTTGCTGAAAAGACTTTAGGGTAAACTATGCAATTAAAAAAATAAAACAGATTTGCTAAAAGCTAAAGTTGGATAACCTTGCAAATGTTGTGCCATCAATTGTCGGTTAAGTTGTATCTTGCGCAACCATTTCGGTTATCCTATATAGGTATATCCAACCAATGTTCTCTATTTTTGCTTTACCGATTACAGACTATGCTACAAGATTACCTCAGCCCTATCCCAGACAGTGAATTGCCTTCTAAATACGAGCTTACCGCCAATCAATGGGGTAAGAAACTGCTGCTTTACACACAAGAAAACGATCTACCCGATTTGAGTGAGGTGAAAATTGCGCTGATAGGTGTTGAGGAAGACCGCAGCGAGGGAGAAAACCGATGCGATTTAGCACCAAATGCCATTCGTCGTGAATTGTACCGCCTTTATAATTGGGAGCCTGCTTTTGCGGTAGCCGATTTGGGAAATATATTAGCCGGCCATACGCAATCGGATACACACTTTGCCGTGAGAAAGGTAGTAGGTCAATTGTTACAGGAAGGCATCATTCCCATATTAATTGGCGGCACTCACGATATCAGTCTTGCTCAGTTTTTGGGTCATACAGAAGTTGAATCCGAAACATCGGTCGTTGTGTTTGACGAAAAGATTGACCTTTTTACCCCCCACGACAGCATAGAGGAATTACCTACTCCCGAAACTTTTCTTTACCAATTACTCACCCAAAAACTCAATCTAACCGACTTTGTACAAGTGGGCTATCAACGCTATTTGACAGACCCCGAAATGGTGAACACGCTCGAAAAATTACATTTTGAGTGTTATAGCCTTGGCGAGATAAGGGAAAAAATTGAAGAAGTTGAACCGTTGGTTAGACATGCTCAGATGGTCTCTTTCGACCTCTCCTGCATACGCACGACCGATGCTCCGGGAGCATTATCTCAATCTTCCAACGGTTTTTTTGGCGAAGAAGCCTGCCGTATTGCCCGGTATGCGGGGTTAAGTGACCATGTTACTTCCTTTGGGCTATACCAATTTGACCCAACCAAAGACCAAAATCAACAAACCGCACAATTGATCGCTCATATTATATGGTATTTTACCGAAGGGGTCTATAACCGCAAATACGAACAGCCGCAATCGGACAAACGCGGGTACTTAAAATACATCGTTAACTTTAAAGACAGCGACCACGAAATCACCTTTTTCAAAAGCAAAAAAAGCGGACGGTGGTGGATGAAAGTACCTACTCCAACCCTACCCGATGGACCAGCAAAATACTATTTAACTCCCTGTTCCTATACCGATTACGAAACCGCCTGTAATGACCAAATCCCCGACCGTTGGATGAGGGCGTTTCTTAGATTTAACGGATAAAACTACACACTGCGGCACAAATCCTGACCCCGTTTTCAGTTCATTCATCAACGAACCCTTTCCATGACAGAAAACACGTACATACTCGCTTTAGACCAAGGTACTACCAGTTCGAGAGCCATCCTTTTTAATGCTCTAGGAGAGATAGTGGCTGTTTCGCAAAAAGAATTCACCCAAATTTACCCTCATCCCGGTTGGGTCGAACATAGTCCCATTGAAATATGGAACACCCAATTGAATGTAGCACAACGGGTTCTACAAAAAAGCAAAATCCATCCGCGTCAAGTAGCCGCCATAGGGATTACCAACCAACGAGAAACCACTGTTGTTTGGGATCGCCGTACAGGACAACCCATTTGTAATGCCATTGTTTGGCAAGATCGGCGAACCGCTGCTATTTGTGACGAACTCAAGCAAAGAGGCTTGGCACCTTATGTCGAAGAAAATACAGGATTGGTGATTGATGCCTATTTTTCGGGTACTAAAATCAAATGGATATTAGACAATATCCCCCAAGCCCGTGAACAAGCCGAAGCCGGACATCTGCTTTTTGGCACCATAGATACTTGGCTCATTTACAAACTCAGTGGCGGAACGGTTCATGCTACCGATTATAGCAATGCCTCCCGAACCATGCTTTTTAATATAGGTACCCTAACATGGGATGACAAACTTTGCGAGGAACTCAAGATTCCGGTCGGAATGTTGCCCGAAGTGCGCAATTCGAGCGGCAACTTTGGGGCAACTTTA
Organism: uncultured Bacteroidota bacterium; assembly: GCA_937907475.1. Taxonomy (GTDB): domain Bacteria; phylum Bacteroidota; class Bacteroidia; order Chitinophagales; family UBA2359; genus UBA2359. Next base: position 19,651 of record CALCIK010000094.1, read on the forward strand.
CCCGATTTTTTTAACGGAGTGTCCATTCCTGTGCGCGGCGTTGCCGGCGATCAACAAGCTGCTTTGTTTGGGCAGGCCTGCTTTGAAACCGGCATGGCCAAAAACACTTACGGAACCGGCTGTTTTATGTTGATGAACACCGGAAACCAAAGAATTAAATCAAAAGCGGGGTTGTTGACAACGATTGCCTGGGGCTTAGAGGGCAAAATCACTTATGCCTTAGAAGGAAGTGTGTTTATTGCCGGTGCTGCCGTTCAATGGTTGCGCGATGGACTTAAATTGATAGACGACGCTTCGGACTCCGAATATTTTGCCCGCAAAGTGCCCGATAATGGTGGGGTTTATGTTGTTCCTGCTTTTGCCGGCTTGGGCGCACCTTATTGGGATATGTATGCTCGCGGGGCAATCTTCGGACTAACAAGAGGTACCAAGAAGGCGCATCTCATCAGAGCCACTTTAGAAGCCTTGGCCTATCAAACAGCCGATGTTTTGCAAGCCATGGAATCAGATTCTGAACTTCCGCTTCATACCTTACGGGTAGATGGCGGTGCATCGGCCAATCAATTGCTCATGCAGTTTCAGGCAGACATTTTAAACGTACCCGTAGAACGACCCGCCATCATAGAAACAACCGCCCTTGGTGTGGCATACCTTGCCGGATTGAGTGTTGGTATGTTCACCATGACCCAAATAGCACAACAATGGCAAAGCAGTGCCCGTTTTGAACCAACTATGCCCGCTCAAACGCGGGAGAAACTATATAAAGGTTGGCAAAAGGCGGTTGCCCGATGCCAAAACTGGGAAGACAGCGAATAATGCAACCCCCTACCCTTACCTCGTTTCCGTTCTTGATAAGATTTTAAAATTCTGCCCCTGTGATAGACTTTTCAGCCAACCTCATTGATAGCCGGCAACCGATAAAACAAGCACTCGAACAACTCAATAAGTTGCCCGACAGTTTGACCCTTTTTGTTGTCAACGAACAACGTCAAATGGTCGGAACATTGACCGATGGCGATATCCGAAGAGGCTTGCTTCAAGACTTACCAATGACCGGCTCGGTATCCGATTTTATGTTTACAAACTTCAGATACCTGCGCCAAAATCATTTTACCCTTCAAACGATACAAGAACTGAGGAAAAAACGAATTAAGTTGATTCCTCTTTTAGATGAGCAAAATCGAATCATCAGGGTTTATGACCTGATCCAAAAACGCTCGGTACTACCGGTTGATGCCGTGATTATGGCAGGAGGTAGAGGACAACGCCTAAGCCCTATGACCGACACGGTACCAAAACCCATGCTTCCGATAAGCGGTAAACCCATCTTAGAGTACAATATTGAACGGTTAAGTTTGTTCGGAATCAACAATTTGCACATTACCGTCAATTACCTCGGAGAACAAATCAGCAACTACTTTGGTAACGGCAGCAACCGTGGGATGAACATCCGTTATATTGAAGAGTTGCAACCTCTCGGCACGATAGGTGCGGTCAGTTTGGTTCATCAATTTGAAAGCCCCAATGTCATCATCCTAAACTCCGACCTGCTGACCAATATAGATCTCGAAGATTTTTTTGCCGAATTTACCCGTCAAGATGCCGATATGTTGGTTGCTTCCATCCCTTATGAAGTCAGCATTCCTTATGCCGTTTTAGAAACCGACCCCACTCAAAACCGCATTCTATCTTTTCAGGAAAAACCCGTTTACACCTTTCAATCCAATGCGGGCATATACCTCCTAAAACAAGACATGCTTCCATACATCCCCCAAAATAGTTTTTTCAACGCCACCGACCTAATCGAAACACTCATCAAAGAAGGTAAGCGGGTGGGCTACTATCCCATTTTGGGTTATTGGTTAGATATTGGGAAGCCCGCCGATTACAAAAAAGCACAGGAAGATGTGAAGCATATCCGGTTTTAGCTTGTATCCTTTGCCTTAACGTTACCGACACCTAACTTTTAGTATTAGATAAGATGTATGTAATGCCATACCAACAGCCTCCGATAGTTTTTGTCGGGGGCTGTTTTACGTTACCGACACCTAACTTCAAGAAGTTCATAAGATGTCGTTGATTAAAGGTGTCGGAAACGATATTTATCCCTCCTCAAAATAATTTCAAAAAAAACTTCGTGCCGATGGTTACGAAACTCCACCCCGATGTACCAACCTACGAAAACCGAAAGCCAACAAAAACCAACAACAACAACAACAAATCATAAAATTTACCAAAAAACAAAAACCAAACAAACACCATGAAAAAGTTAATGAATTTCGCAGCAGTCGCTATCGCTCTTTTGAGCAGTTTTTTTGCAACCAACAACGCTCAAGCACAAATTATCGGTGTTCCGAGCCTTACGCCCGCACAAGTGGTGAACTATGTCGTTCAAAACTACAACAACGTATCATTCACCATCGCCACCAACGAAACCGCCGATGCCAAAATCATTCCTGTAAGCACTTGGGCAACAGGCAGCATGACCAAAACCAACGCCGCTTGCAAATCGCTTAAAAGCGCACCGGTCAACCGCTACCACACCCAAGACGAATACACAGACGGTTTGTTCGAACAACAAGACCAAGTAGAATTAACCCTTTTGGGAACGGGTTGTGCAGGTCAGGCTACTTTGAAAAGAGGTGCTACCGTGTTCAACATCACCATATTGGGCGTAATTAAAGGTGCTCCCGGCGTTGGCGGAAAAGATACTTACATGCTCTATGGAACTTACGGAAACGGTAAAAGCTTTATCACCATCAGTTTGTGGAACTTCGTACCCGTAGGATAATCAACTCTTAACAAACCTTTTTTCCCAACAGCCTCCGACAGATTTTGTCGGGGGCTGTTTTACGTTACCGACACCTAACTTCAAGAATTTCAAAAGATGTCGTTTATTAAAGGTGTCGGTAACGTTTATAACCCCGAATGAACTCAAGGTTGATTATTCATGGATTGTTATGACGAAATAACTAAATTCCAAAGCGATTTTTGTTGACTTTTTATCGAATTAAGTCATCTCTTTTTCCGACTTAAAGGTCATGTTTTTGAAGGAAAGACCTTTTTTCTGAGTTTAAAGTCCTTTTTTTCAAAACAATAGTTCGGTGATTTTTGAGGTTTTGCGATGTTGGATATATTAGAAACAGA
>CALCIK010000095.1 GCA_937907475.1 uncultured Bacteroidota bacterium
TAAAGCAAACCGCTCTAATGGTAAAGCAAACCGCTCTAATGGTAAAGCAAACCGCTCTAATGGTAAAGCAAACCGCCCTAACGGTAAATCAAACCGCCCTAATAGTAAGACAATCTACCTTGAAAGTCCTACAATCACTCAAGCAAAAGTCCTAATAGTCCCAAGAGTCACAAATACTCCAACGCAAAAGACCCCAAATCCCATTAACCCAAATCAAAGCCTTTTCCCCAAAACGTCAATAGTCTTAAATCTAAAGCCCTAAGTCTAATGTCTAAAATCTTAAATCTATATTCTTAAATCCAAAATCTTCATCAAAATGTCATGTTTTTGTATTAGAAATAGTAATTTAACCGCCCAATTGTCAACGACACTTTCTACTATCCTATGTTACACACCGTCTTACCCAACGAAAGCCTTTTCACCATTGCCCTTCAATATCAAATCCCTCTACTCGATTTGATGGAATACAACCACCTCAATTCCGGCATTGTCATAGCAGGGCAGGAACTCCTAATCCCCGATTCAGTGGTGGATAGAGTCATGATGCGCAGCTTCTCAAAACAGACATATACCGTGGTGGCAGGCGATACCCTATGGTCAATTGCTACCAAGCTCAATGTTGGAGTGGATGTACTAAAAAAAGAAAACAATTTAGCATCAAATGCCCTAAAGATTGGGCAAATCTTAAATATACCTGCGACAGGAAATCCATCCACCAATGTTCCCGACAACCCTATGAATACCAATGTCTCCACTCAAACGGTTATTCACACCGTTGCTGCCGGAGAAAGCCTTTGGAGCATAGCTAAAAAATACGGCGATACGGTGGACGGTGTTAAAGCCCGAAACCAACTCGCCTCAAACAACTTATTCATAGGGCAAAAGCTAACATTGCTCAACTCAAACGGCATCAACACCGGCAACAACAATGCAGCTAATTCTGGCAACAACACAACAACCGACCAATGGTACACAGTCAAAGCCGGCGATACCCTAAACCTCATCTCCTTCATATTTGACGCAACAGTCGCCGACTTGCGCCGGTGGAACAACCTCCCAAACGACATTCTTCGCATAGGACAACAACTCATTGTCAAAAAAGCAACCACCGTTACACCACCACCGCCGCCGCCAACCAACAACACAAACACCAACAATACCACCCCTCCAACAAACAACTCCAACAATTCCCCAATCTACTACACCGTACAAGCCGGTGATGGATTATGGGGCATAGCAAATCGCTACAGCGTACAAGTAACCGATATTCGCCGTTGGAATAACCTAACATCCGATAACCTAAGCATCGGACAACGCCTCATCGTAGGCTATCAAAACAACGCAGGCAATGGGGGAAACGGCAACGTAACGCCCCCTCCCGATACCAACGATACAAACGTTACGGTAAGCATACCGGTAAACGCTCCATTGGTATTTAATTACGCAGTGAATGTAACCGACACAGTCGGCAATAATGGAAAAAACATCGCCTCCGATGTAAAACGAGTTCAAGAACGGTTAAACAAACTCGGCTATTTAGATAACCTGCACTTCAACAATGAACGTCCGTTCAATGCCGATTCACAGCCGGTAATGAGTCAATATATCCCTCAAACCATAGCAGCAATACGCGCGTTCCAATCCGAAGTCATTCCCGGTGTCACCAATCCAGATGGTCAAATACGCCCTAATCACATCACCCTGATGTTTTTAAACAGTGCCATCACCTCACCAACACCCAACCAAGTACAACAAATTATTCAGGCACGAACAGATTTTAAAATGGAGGAATTTTCCGGCATGGAACTGTTAGGAAACGGTTTGAGTGCGCCCGTAGGCGCAACCAACTTTGGGAATCTACCAGATGATGTCCGAAAAGTGCAGCTGCGATTAGAAAACTTAAATATCCTAAAACCAAACTCCCATCAGGAAACCCCTGCAAACGGTGCAACCGATGCCATTCCCCAAAGCAAGTTAACTAAAACCATCGAAGCAATAAAGAAATTTCAAGACCAACGCGTAAAATTTTGGCGCGATAAACCCAATTTGGTTATAGCGACCAATTTCGTTGATGGAGTTGTCGGAAAAAACACGCAAGACTTGACGTACGCCATTCTTAAAGATTACACCGAGTATAAAGTCGCACTCCCTCCCTCCACCGGAGGCGGCAATATAGTAGCCATCTTCCGCACCCACGTAGCAAGTGCTTACTCCATTTCCACCAAGGGCATTTCCTACTTCGGACAAGTTTCACCCGAAAATCTCACCCTCCAGGAATACCAAAGCATAGGCCTGAATACGGTCCAAGCAAAAGCCTTAAAATTCGTTTCTGAACATGAAGGCAAGTTCGATGCCCTCAACACTTACGATAAAGCCAATTTTTCTTTTGGCTTCATTCAATTTGCCGGTGGTGATGGAGGACTTTCCCCGATGATGGGATTCATGAAATTTCAATACCCCAAAGCATTTCAAAATTGTTTTCAAAAATACGGCATTGATGTAGAATACGCTGTGAATGAAGCCCAAGGTCAAATCAGTACCGCCAATTTAGTCGTGATAACCAATGCCGGACAAGTCTTGCGCCGCACAGAAGCCGAGCAACATTTGCGCGATAACAAGTTGCTTTGTGCCATATTTGTCAATGCCGCTTATGAAACAGAGGTGCAGAAAGCACAAATAGAAAGTGCAAAACGAAAATTCGTCGTTCCTGCCCTTAACATCCTTATTAACCTCAACTTACCTGTGGTACGCGTGTTAGCTGCCGATAAAATCACGGTCAGCACCATATATGTAGGCAACGAAGCCGATGCGTTCAAACGAAAATCGGATTTCACCACCCTCAAAGCGCAAGGTAGAATTAAAGAAGCATCGCTCACCCTCGCCAATCACCCTATTGCAGAAATCATCCGCACTGAAAAAGGCATCACCACACTCATCGATTCCACCGTAAACCAATGGATTGTCAGAACAACAGCTTACTTTACCGCAGCCATTTCCAGCGTCGCCGCCGATGATAGCTTAGACACTATTGATAAACTAAGGAACATCAATGAGCGCAAAGTGTTAGACCATATCAGCCAAAACGCCGATGAAAGAATTAGGCAAAGAACCACCAATATCCTCGCCGCCGACACATTAAGTCTTAACAAAGGAAACGTATAAACAAATATGCGCCCTATCCTTCGGTTTACCGGTTTCGTTTTACTTTGTCTATTGGCTTTAAATATGGTGTTGCTTCAAACGGGCTGCAACAGGGCAGGCTATACGATACAAACCGACCAAATAAATGAAGAAAACACACAGCCAATTTACAAGATAGCCGCATCACTCCCCCAACTCAGGAAACATTCAGATACGACTGTACAAGAAAAAATAAACGAGGTAATCGCCTACTACATCGAATCGCAAATAGTACAGTTCAGGGAAGACATAAGTGTTTCGCAGCGTTACACCGAAAATCCAAAGACCAACAAAACGGCAGGTGAGTTGGAAATAGAAACCAAAGTAGGGCTTATCAGCAAGAACATAGTGTCTATGCGAGTGGCTACGTATTACCACAATGCAGAAGCAGCCTATCCCCAATACATCGAACGCTGCTTTACCTTCGATACCCGCAACGGCGACTTATTGACCTTAGACCGAATCTTCCACCCCGAATCGGGCTATTTAAACATACTTTCAGAATACATTGCCCCTCGCATCGCAGCGAAACAAACTGACGGAGGATTTCCGGTAGATACCTTATTATTAAAGGAAGCGACTTTACCAAAGCCAAACAATTTCACTACTTTTTTGCTAAGCCCCGATAGGATAAGTTTCTTCTTTCCCTATTACCTCATTACTGCCCAAAAACAACCCGATGTGTGGGTAGATGTTCCTTATTCGGAAATAGAACCATTATTATTGAAGCAATACCGATGGTAATTCGGGGCTATTTGCTTTGTTTTCCCCTATTTTGAACTATCCAGCTTTTTCAGCAAATCGCTTGCTCGATCCCAATGAACCGATTGCTCGGCAACAATTTTGGATAGCTCTTGGTGAGCAAGGGCGGTTTGGTCGTTTTGAAGATAAGCCAAGGCCAAATACCATCTTGCTTGGTCTTTCAAAAGGTTATCGTTTTGCGGTTGAAGCAGGAAGGTGAGTTTACCAATAGCCTCCTCGTTTCGCTGTAATTGCAACAAGCACATACTTTGCAACAAAACCACATCGGGAAACATGCTGCTTTGAGTGGAAACAGCATCAAGACCTTTCAACGCTTCTTCAAACTGCTTATCTCCATATAGTTGAAGCGACTTTTTGAACGATGCTTTTTCGACATCAGTATCATCAGTCGAAGCACCCCTTATCCCGCTCCATTGTTGTATCGTTTCGGTTTCCTGCCATTGTTGCCAAGCCAACTTATTTAAATCGGGAGCAGAAAACTGCTGCCACATAAAATAGGCACCAACCACTAAAACCAACATCGCCGCTATTCTCAACAAATAGGTAGTCATTCCGCCCCAATTGTTCTTTTTGCCAAGCAGCGTTGGCTCACTTTGTTCCTGTTTGGGGTTAAGTACTTGTGATGAAAGCAATTGTTGCCAATGCTGTTTTTGTTTTAACTTATCTTGTGTTTGCAGGGTAACAGCAATATCGGCATGAAGTTGAACCTCTTTGGCAAGTTCGGCATCAGCATTCATTTGTGCTTCAAAGGCTTGCTGTTCCGTATCGGTCATTTCGCCGGCTAAGTAGGCTTCTATGGTTTCGTAAATTTCTTGAGTGTTCATGGCTACAAGTTTTAGTGGCGTTTTTGTAATTTGTTAAACTTGTCAATCAGCGTCTTTTTGCATTGGTATTTAGCGGCTCGAATGGTGTCGTAATTATTATACCCCAACATAGTCTGCAAGTCCTTGAGTGGTATATTATTGATTAAATACCCTTCCAAGAGTTTTTTGCATTGCTCGCCAAGGTTGCTGAATGCTTTTACAATGGCGTTGATGTTTTGCTCTTTTTCCGATGCTCCTTCCAATTCAAATTCGTCTTGTTCGTCTAAGTTATTGCTCATTTTAGTTAAAAAATCGGCTACATCTTTTTCATCTACCGATGCTTTCACCATTCTCTGTTCTTTCTGCTGTTGTTTCAACCATAGGTTTCGGGCAATGGTGAACAGATAACCATTCAGGTTTCCGGCATTTTGTACTTTCCCTTGCAACAGTTGCCCTCTTAAAACCCAAAAAGCATCCATAAACAAATCTTCGGCATCGGCTTCCGATTGTGTGAGTTTGGTCAATTGAGCTTTACAAGCATTGTGCGAACTTAAGAATACTTTATCTAAGCCTTTTTCATTGCCGTTTTGCAGCTCATTTACCAATTCTTGCAATTCAAGTTCTGTCATGGCTATTGGATAAAGAGGTTAAGTAGAGAAAGGTGAATAGCAAAAGGGTATGGAAAGACAAGTTTTTGAAAAAAACAATCCTTCCATGTTCTAAATTTTTACCACAAAGACAAGAAGCAATAAACTATAAACGGATTTTGTATTGCAGCGTAATATTTGCCGGTGCATCCATCAATCCCGGACGGAGTGCATACTCCAGATTGAAAATGTTTTTACCAATGAGTGCCACACTCGATTGGTCGTCAATTTTATAGGCCAAACGGGCATCGGAAACCCAAATACCCTTATTATGTTCTTGGCGGAATTCTTCTAACCCTTGGATGAAAACATTGAAAACGTTGTCAATTTTATCCATGAAACTATTGTAAGAACAACTGTAACCGAAGGTAAACCTTTTCATTTCTGTTTCGACATCCAAGCGGGCGGTATTCCTGAAACGGTAGCGCAAGATGCTGTTTTGAAGCGAATCTACTCCGCCCACGCTTTGTATCAAATTGCTTAAATAAGGACCAATTCTGCGTTGAAGGGTATCCGATTCTAAGTCGCCGGGATAGTTGAAAGTATAACCGCCCCAAATTCTAAGAGGCACACGTCCAACATTGCCTTCACCATTAAGCCCTAACTCCCAACCGGCTATGCGGGTATTACCTGAGTTTTGGGTTTGAAAACCTATTTTACCATCCACATTTGTAAGCACAAACTCTGTCATGTTTTGGTATTCTGTCCAAAACAACACGGCATCGAATGTTCCTTGCCAATCGCCAAACTTAAGACCTTGTTTGACCCCCAATTCTGCATTCCAACCTTGTTCGGGCAACAGTTGTGGGTTGGGAAAAATATTGAGTAGCCCTTCCAAATCTTCTTTTATAAAACGCTCTACCAAATTGGGCGACCGATATCCTTGACCAAAAGAAGCACGAAGGAATGTAGATCGAGTTATTTCGTAATTCATGCCGAAACGGAACACGATCGGCGTATTTGTTTGTAAGGTATCTAAAAGAACATCAACGGTGTTGGTTTCGTAACGCAACCCTCCCACAACGCTTAGTTTACCAATTTTCTGTTCCGCTTGCAAATAACTGGCAAAGCCGTAAGTATTGATTCGGAGGTCTTCGTCTTCATAGATACTGCTGAACCCGTTAAAGTAATTGCCAACGATGCCGCCGGTTAAGACCATCCCAAAAGGGAAGGTTTTTTGCAACTGATACTCTCCAAACATGGTATTGGAAACTGTAGTAGGCTCCATTCGCACATTATATCGGGTAACTCTATAGTAACGAGTTTTCAATCTATGTGTAAACCCGTTCGGAGCAATGTAATTAAAGTAGGGGTCAACGTTGACAAGGGAATACCGGTCATAAGCCTCGCCGCCGAAAGCAAAGAAGGAGGCAGAGTCGGCATCTTGCCAAATAAAGAACCGCCCATACTTTTGCAACATGGTATTGGCATTTACGCCCATCGTCATTCCATCGTTTTTGGGATGGCGGTATCGCGATTTGAAATTAATCCGAATTTGTTTTGAATCCCCTTCGCGTTGATAGCTTTCCATCGCACTGCCATTGATTCCGGTTACGAAATCCCATTGGCCTCTTTTTTCCCGATGCGAGAAAAATAAACCGGTAAAATTGGGTTGTTCTCTGGCATCCCACCATTTTGCATTTTTATTTCGGGGATTGAAATAAAAACCTTGATAAAGGGTGAGGCGTGTTTCCGGTTTTGATTTTGCAAAGCCGGTGCGAACATTGATGACCCCATTCAAGGCGGAAGAGCCGTAAACCACCGATGCCGCGCCTTTTAACACTTCTATTTGTTCGGCATTTTCCATCGGGATAAAATCCCAACGGACTTCACCGTAATCACCCGTAACTAAGGGCATATCGTCCACCAAAACTTGAACGCGTGTGCCCGTTCCGTAAGCATAACCGCTTCCTCCACGCACACTTGCTTGACCGTCTATCACATTCACCCCCGGAACTTTGACTACTGCCTCCGCCAAGTCGCGGACGTTGGTATTTTCGACTACATAGTTTTTGATGACATCAATAGAAACCGTTTCTTCGGCCAAACGCTTTTGGTATTGACTGGCACTGACCACTACGGCATCGAGATCGGTTTTGCGCTCGCTCAATACTACGTCAAGTGTTGTAATGGAATTGGGGGCAAGGTTTACCTGTTTGGTAACTTCGCGGTAGCCCACATAACTAAACCTGATGGTGTGTTTTCCCGCCTCAAGCGTAAGTTCATATTGACCGTTGAGGTCGGTGATGGTGCCTCTGCTTACTTGTCCGTTTTGAACGCTGGCACCTATTAGGGTTTCTCCGGTTTGTTCATCGGTAATTACTCCTTTTATTACCGCTTCCTGTGCGTTGATGAAATAAGAATGGAGCAGAAAGATGAGGATAGCGTGTAAATATGCTTTCATGCTATTGAATGACAAATGTTGTGGAATAGAAAATCCCGCAAAGTTACCTAATAGATAGCAGAGTTGTTGAGTATTTCACCAATGGTAATGTCATAATTTCTGTTATTTGCCCGATAAGAAAGGAATTTCTTGATAAGCAATATAAAAACGGGCTAATCGAAGCGTACCAAGACCTATTAAAATGCCCAAAATCGCCCCACAAATAACATCTAACGGAAAATGAACACCGACATACACCTGACCATAAGCAATGGAAGCAGCCCATATTAACAGGATGCGCAACAGCCAAGGAAAATGTGGCTTTAAGAGGTTGCCCGTCAAGACGGCAATGGCAAAATGATTGGTCGCATGGGCGGAAACAAAACTTTTTCCACTCCCGCAAGGTACTAACAAGCGAATGGTTTCGATGAGTTCGGGCAACTTGCAGGGGCGAAGGCGGGGAAGCAACTCTTTGATGACACTTGCGCTCAATTGATCGCTGATAAAGACCGTTAGTATTAAGGAGGCAACTATCACATAGATTGTCCTTGGCGGATAGTTGTAGAGGAGGAAGGTTAGAAAGAACATGTAAAGCGGTGCCCAAAAGTACTGACTACGCCAAACAGGAAGTATGACATCGAGGAGACCAAGATGCCATTGACCATTGATGAGTTGGAACAAATAGAAGTCGAGTTGAAAAAAGAAATCTAACATGGGGATGGGCTAAGAGACGAAGTAAATTTTTCGTTTGATGATTTTGAAGTTTCCTTTGTCTTCCATGTGTTTGATTTTTCGGATAACCGTTTCTACTCTCAACCCGGTTAGGTCTGCTATTTGCTGTCTTGTCAGGGGTAATGGGTTGCTGAATGTTTTACCGGTTGTGGCGTGTTTTGTCATTTTATGCTTAAAGTATTCCAAGACGGAAATGATACGCTCGTCCGGGTCTTCGCAAGTGATGGTTCTGAGCATAAAGGATTTATACTGCAAGCGTAGGCTTAATATTCTGGTTAATTGGTAGAATATGTCGAAATGGTCTTTTAGTAAATCGAGAAAATGATGCTTGCGGAGCACCCAAAGTTTAACATTTGAAACCGCGATGGCGGATGCGGGATAAGGAAAATCACCAAACAAAGCAGGCTCGCCAAAACTTTCACCATCGGCAAACAACCCTTGAATGAAGTCGCCCCCCTCACCAAAGTTGGTCATTTTGACCAAACCGGTACTCACTTGATAGAAATTGTAAGCCGTGGTTCCTTCAGAAAAAATGATACTGTCTTTGGCGTACTCGGTTATTTTTGCACCATATTTTTCTAGGATTTCGGGAGGGATTAAGATCATTGTTGGTTGAATAAGTAGTAAGGAGTAAGTGAATTGTGAATGGTGAATGGTGAATGGTGAATGGTGAATGGTGAATGGTGAATGGTGAAT
>CALCIK010000096.1 GCA_937907475.1 uncultured Bacteroidota bacterium
ATTCATTCCGGCACGTCCCAGATTCATTCCGGCATGTCCCAGATTCATTCCGGCATGTCCCAGATTCATTCCGGCACGTCCCAGATTCATTCCGGCACGTCCCAGATTCATTCCGGCACGTCCCAGATTCTTTCCGGGACCTCCAAGATTCGAGGTAAAAAGCCGTTTTTGGGGGGCAAAACGCTGACATTAGGGGGCAGGCGGCTGAAAATTTGAGCGAGCAGGTTAGTTTTAAAACCTACTTCGGGGCTATTGACCCATCTGCCCTAACCCATATTGAATCGTTTAGCCAATTTTTTGGTCCACTCCTGAATTTTGAGGCGGTAGGAGTCGGTTTCGAACAACCGGGAGTCGTTATTGGCTTTGTGGAGGAGGAATAGGCCCATGGGGAAGAAGACAAAAATGCAAAGCCACATGCCGAAGAACGGGGTGAGCACCATTTCTTCGGTCAGTTTTTTGCCGGTGGTGAGGAGGATATAGAACAGGATAAAAAAGAGGATGCCCATGACCATTGGCAAGCCAAACCCACCCTTGCGGATGATGGCCCCGATGGATGCGCCCAAAAGGAAGAGGGCGATGCAGGCCAAGGCGAGGACGATGCGGGTATGGTATTCGATCATAAAGCGCACCATTTTTTTGCGGTCGGTTTGAAGATAGCGGGTTTCGCTGTTGGTAAAAGTTTTGAGGTTGCGCACATTGATGAGCGTTTGTTGTATCAAAGCCACCTGTTTGGAAACCGGCAGCCGCAGGGAGGAAATAAAGGGCGTGGGGGCGGTGGTGTCGGCCAATTCGGGCAAGGGGGTTAACCCTGCTTCGGCCAGGGCAGCCGTATCGGGGGGCAGCAATTTTTTGTTTTGTTCTTTTAATGGCGTGGGGGGAGCGGCATTTTTTTTCAGTGCCTTGAGTTGGCTTTGGTAAGCCTTTTGAAGGCTATCGGGCAGGGCAGGCTTTTTTAGGTTGAGCGATTGGGCAGGAACGACCGAGTCGTTGGTTAATTTTGGAACTTTGATGGTGGGCGGCGGCGGCGGCGAAAAGTTGAAGGCGGTGTCGGTTAGAAAAGAGAAGTAAATGCGCATGTTTTTGGTCATGGACTTAGTTCTGGAATTGGCAACGCTGCCGATAGAGTCAGTCATGGCAAGGAGTTGATGGGCACTCAACATGCGATGGTTGTTTCTAAACAGGTTTTCGTCTGTTTTTTCAAAATTAAAATTGGACAAATCCATCACCATTTCGTAATTGTCAAACTGCATTCGGATAAACTCCTGTTGTTCGGGTTTTCGTCCCGGGCCGGGGCGCGGCTCTTCGTATCGCGCGCCGTGTTTGAGGTTAAAAATCAGGTATTTACCGTCTTCGACCGTGTACATCTCCCCTTCTTCGGCCAGCAAGACGTTAATATTTCCGCGGTCGTCTGTGTGATCGTGGATTTTGATGTCGTAAACGGTTTTAGCTCCCGGGTCTTTTTTGCCAATTCTGATCACATAACCGGGAATGCCATCGTAAAAAACGCCTTCTTTGATATTGAGTGCCGGTCTTTGCCGCGTTACGGAGTAAAGCATAGCGGCAAACTTGAGGTTCGCACGGGGCAGGATATAATTGGAAAACAAAAAACCGGCAACAGCCAACAACATAGAGAGAACGAGCAACGACCGCATGAACCGGCTCAACGAAATGCCGGACGATTTGAGGGCGACCAATTCGTAATGTTCACCCATTCCCCCCATCGTCATAATGGAAGACAGCAGCACCGCAATGGGCAAAGCCAAAGGCACTACCGTAGCCGATGCGTAAAAAATCAATTCGGCAATAACCATTGTTTCCAGCCCTTTGCCCACCATGTCGTCAATGTATTTCCACAAAAACTGCATGATGAGCACAAACAGTGCTATGAAAAAAGTAACAACAAAAGGGCCGATAAACGCCCGAACTATGAGCAGGTCAATTTTTTTCAATACCTTTGGTTGACTGGAACTTATGGAAAAACAACTTTAATATAATACACTTGACAGGATGAAAAACATAGAAAATAGGGAAGGGTTGATTAGTAATTTTTGATTGTTTGTTTTGATGATTATGCTGTATCAAGAAGAACCCACCCCTCACCCCTCCAAGGAGGGGAATAAGAAACCATTAACTTAAAAAACTCACTCATTTCCCGACCTCCCCTAACCCCTCCGAAGGAGGGGAATTTAAGAAAAAAAGAAAATGCAACAATGAACCATTTAGTTCGACAGGCTCACTAACCTCATATCATTAATCACTTACCGTTAACCACTAATCACTAACCTCTTATCATTAACCATTAACCGTTAACCATTAACCATTAACAACTATCCCCTTTCGTCTATGAAAAAACCCGTTTACATCAAATTTACCCCCCCTGAACTTACCGCCCTGCAAAACAAAGATTTTTTTTACCTAAAACGCAGTGCGACCGATAAAATTATTGCCTTATTTGGACAAATAGCCGAAACGATTAAGGGATTGCCCGAACATCAGGCGTTTTTGTTTCCCGAAGGAACAGATGCTACATCGGGTAAAATATCGAGGGGCGAAAACTACCGGCAACTGCCCTATATCGTGTTGGATTTACCGCGCTTGTTTAGCCCTTTATCTATTTTTGCATTTAGGGTAATGTATTTGTGGGGTCATGAGTTCAGCTTTTCCTTATTGTTATCGGGCGAGGCCCTGCAAACTTATTTGCCTCAAATATCGGCAAAATTTGACGACTTACAAGAACAACATTTGTTTGTATGTATGGGGGACACCCTTTGGCAACACGAATTTACCCATGAAAACTACGTGGCTATGTTTCAAATCAGTAAATCCGCATTTTTGGAACAAATCGGGACGCATGGGTTTTGCAAACTGTCGGTCCCGTTGTCGGTAGGGAGTTGGGAAATTGCAGATTTACAAGCTATACAGACTTACCAACTTTTTTTGGAGCTGATGAGCAAGTAATTCGGTAAAAGTTTGCATATTGCAGGGTACTTTGGCAAATTTAACAACATCATTCTTTTTACATCACCAAGGGATTGCCCTTTACCTTCCATTCATTTACACCTATACCCCCAAAATTCTAAATGCTAACCCCCCTTGCTGCCGAGTTAGAATATTTAAAAGAGGAGTATCGCCTGCTGAAGCAGGAGAATGAAGCCCTGTATCTGCAAATGATTGAGGTAGAAAAACAGGCTTTAGAACGGCAATTGATGTTTACCCAACTATCGAAAGCATCGTTTGAAGGAATAGTGTTGTATAAAGAAAATCAGATTGTGTTGGTCAACGATGCCTTTTACCACCTCTTTGGTATCGAACATCGGCAGTTAGATAAAATCCGCATTTTAGACCTTGTTGCCCCCGAACATCAAAAAGAAGCCCTGCACCAAGCCGAGCAAACCGATAAAGATTGGTTTGAAACCATCTGTGTGAAACAAAACGGCACGCGGTTTCCGGCAAGAGTTCGGCGCAAATTTATCCCCCACCAAGGCATTGATGCGATGGTCATCGTCTTTAGCGACCTGACCAACGACAAGCGAGTGGAGCAAGAGCTGATACAAAGTGAACTCTTGTACCAAAAACTGTTCGAGGAGTCGCGCGATGCTATTTATATTTCGGGGTTAAAGGGGGAGTTGTTGGAAGTCAATCCTGCGGCGATGGAGTTGTTTGGTTATTCGCGCGAAGAGATGTTGGGCATGAGTGCTTTAAAACTTTATGCCAATCCGCAAGAGCGCGAAAAGTTTAGAAACGCCATGCAGGAACATGGCTCGGTGAGCAATTACGAGGTAATTTTGGTC
The DNA here is from genome assembly GCA_937907475.1 of uncultured Bacteroidota bacterium. Taxonomy (GTDB): domain Bacteria; phylum Bacteroidota; class Bacteroidia; order Chitinophagales; family UBA2359; genus UBA2359. The sequence goes on from CALCIK010000096.1 coordinate 3,792, forward strand.
AAAAAAGATGGAGTAGAAATTGACTGCCTGCTCAGTTCGACCACGCGCCGCAACGCACAAATGGAAATCATTGGTTATCAAGGGATAATCCGCGACATTACCCAACGCAAAAGAACCGATGAATTGGTGCGGGCAAAGGCTTTGGCAGAACACTCCACTTCCATGAAGGCTCAGTTTTTGGCCAATATGAGCCACGAAATCCGCACGCCGATGAATGCGGTGATGGGCATGACCCACCTTTTGCAAGACACCCACCTTTCGAGTGAACAAAAGCGTTATGTAAACGGCATCCAAAGTGCCTCCGAGCATTTGCTCGTCCTTATCAACGATATTCTCGATTTCTCGAAAATAGAAGCGGGTAAACTGCAATTGGAAGAGATTGAATTTAGCCTTCGAGAGGTCATCAACAATATAGCCGATACTTTTAAATTTAAAATACAGGAAAGAAAGCTCGACTTCCTTATCAATATTGATGACCAAATGCCCGATGTGGTGATTGGCGACCCCACCCGCCTCACGCAGATTTTGATGAACTTGGTGTCTAATTCTGTCAAATTTACCGAAAAAGGTCATGTTCAATTAGATGTACGCATGTTTACCGAAGACAAGCAGGCTGCAACTATCGCTTTTGCGGTTACTGATACCGGCATTGGCATTGACCCCAATAAATTGGATTATATTTTCGATAGTTTTTCGCAGGTCAATAGAAGTGCCACCCGTTTATATGGCGGCACCGGGCTTGGACTGGCCATTACCAAAAAACTGATTGAAATGCAAGGCGGCACCATCTCTGTCAAAAGTAAACTGACCGAAGGGACAACCTTCTTGGTGGTGTTGAAATTTGTAAAAGCCAATAATACCATCTTGCCCAATCAAAAGCATACGCTGAGCGAAATGGCGGTAAAACCATTGGGTAAGTTGCGCCTGCTTATTGTTGAAGACAATGAACTTAACAGGGTGGTAACGATTGATACGATTAAAAAATGGGGTAAAGACATTACCATAGATATTGCCGAAAACGGAGAGATTGGGGTAAAAAAAGTGCGCAAACATCGCTACGACCTCGTGTTGATGGACGTGCAAATGCCAAAAATGAACGGATATGAAGCCACCCAATACATTCGCAAAACGTTGGGTAAGATTAACCTACCCATTTTGGCCATGACCGCTTATGCCACCACCGGTGAAGCGGAGAAAACCATCACTTCGGGCATGAATGATTATATCAGCAAGCCCTTTGACCCCAAACAATTGTATCAAAAAATTGCGCGGCTGACTACCAAAGAGCCGATAGTTTTGTTGGATGAAGCCTTGAAGTCGGATGGTGAAGCGGAGAAACGCACAGAAAAAGGGGAGATTTATAGGCATGTTACCAACCTTGACTTTTTGGACGAGTCGATTGGCGGCGATGAAGACCTTAAAATAAAAATGTTGGAAATCATGATTCGCGAAACGCCGGACGAAGTGGCGCAAATGGAGAAGTATTACCAAGAAGAAAATTGGGAACGCCTTAGAGCAGTAGCACATAAATTCAAGTCCACCGTATCTTATATGGGCTTAACCGGACTTAAAGAAGTCATTCATAACATACAATTGAACGCCGAAAAAAAAGAAAATCTCGACATAACCAAGAATATGATTGTAGAGGTGAAAAATATTTGCTTACTTGCATGTCAGGAATTGCAAGAAGAACTTTCGGCACTCAAAACGAATACAGAAACTTAAAATAGCACCTGCGGTACAAGCCGTGTTACAACAATTATTCACATCTAAAAACAATACATCATGGCAAGAAATTACAAAATCTTTTTGGTGGACGATGATATTAAAACCCTCATCATGTTGAAAAACCACCTCGAAAAACGCATTGGTCATAGTATTACCGTCAATGTTTTTGCCTACGGCGAAAACTGCCTTGACCGTTTGGACGAAGAACCCGATATTATTGTCTTGGATTATTTCCTCAATGCCATTAAAGAGGATGCCTTGAGCGGCACCGAAATTTTAAACCAAATTGTTGAACAACGTCCGCAGGCAAGAGTGGTGATGATGTCGGGACAAGAAGATATGGAAACCGCTTTGGAGTCCATTCGCAACGGTGCCTATGATTACATCATCAAAAACGAAAAAGCCATGCAGCGGCTGGAGTTATTGGTCAACAAAGTGATTATGGAAATTGAAAAAGAAGAGGTTGCTAAATAGCCGGCCAAGGCAAAGTAAAAATTGCTGTCTAATAGTCAATTAAAAAACCGCAAGGTGGAGTAGTGTTTATGCTGCTCTTCCTTGCGGTTTTTGTTTTAGCTCATCTTCAACCCTGATGATCAGAATGGAACTCAATAGACCATGTAAATCCGCGTTGCTTGCATCCGTATCCTCCGCGTTCTAAAAAGAATAGAACACGGAGGACGCAACGTTGATTTATTTTCCTTGCATAGCGGCCTTCTTCCTCCTCAACATTTGACGAAGTTTACCGATTTCTATCATCAAAATAACCAATACCCCCGCACCAAAGGTAATCGCCAATTCCGCTACACTTAAAGGGGCGGTGTTGAAGATGGTATTCAAAAACGGCACATAAATCAAGCATAGCTGAATGAGCACCGTAGCCAATATGGTGTAAAGCAAAAATTTATTGGCAAGTAAAGAAGTTCTGAAAATAGATTTTGTGCTATTCCTGATGGTCAATGCAAGAGCCAATTGGCTAAAACAGAGGGCGGTAAACACCATCGTTTGCCAATGATCTTTTTGCAAGTAAATGGAAACATATTGGATTGCCAAGGTGATGGCACCAATAAACAACCCATTGATGACAATTTTCATCCCCAAACCATCTGCAAAAAAACCTTCCTTGGCTTTTTTGGGCTTGCGTTTCATCAACGCTTCTTCGGCAGGTTCGGCGGCTAAGGCCAAACTTGGAAGCCCATCGGTTACTAAGTTTACCCATAGGATATGGATGGGTAATAAAGGAATAGGTAACCCCAAAAATGGGGCGACAAGAATAGTGAATATCTCTGCCGAATTACCCGACATGATAAATATGACAAACTTGCGAATGTTATCGTAAATTCTGCGCCCTTCCTTGACCGCCTTGACAATGGTCGCAAAGTTATCGTCCAGCAAAATCATATTGGCAGCCTCTTTCGACACATCGGAGCCGGTAATAGCCATCGCCACCCCAATGTCGGCGTTTTTAAGTGCCGGCGCATCGTTTACCCCATCTCCGGTCATGGCTACCACCTGTCCTTTGCTTTGCAATGCTTTGACAATATTAAATTTTTGTTCGGGCGATACTCGTGCATAGACCCGTATTTGTTCCACTTTACCCGCTAACTCCTCGGCTGACAAGGACATCAAATCAGTGCCGGTCATCACCAAGTCTTCATCGGCTTGTAAGATACCCAATTGACGGGCGATGTATTGGGCGGTTTCGGGATGATCGCCGGTAATCATCACCGTCTTAATCCCTGCCTCATTGCACATCGCAACGGCACCGGCGGCTTCGGGTCGGATGGGGTCCATCATCCCCAAAGCACCCAATAGCGTTACCTCTTGCTCCAAATCTTCTACCTTTAGTTCGTCAGAAAATGCTTTCAAGTTTTTCATAGAAAATCCGATAACCCTGTATCCATCGGACGACAATTGATTAACTGCCTGCTCCAATTGTTCTTTTTCTATCGCACTAAGGTTGCCGGCTTTGGTCAGCATCACATCAATAGCCCCTTTGGTAAATGATACAAACCCTTCGTTATTGGGCAATTGGTGTACGGTGGTCATGCTTTTGCGCTCTGCTTCAAAGGGAAAGTGCTTTACTTCGGGATAAGTTTTGAGCAAATCGCTTTTGATAAATCCATTGGTTTGAGCAAAATCGTACAGGGCTATTTCGGTGGGGTCGCCAATCATTTCATTGGCTTCATTGGTAGATACATCGTTGTTGATAGCCGCCACAATCAGTAACCAATTGGCTTCCGCAACATCTTTAAGGGTGCCCAATTGTTCATTGTCATATCTTTTTGCCCCTATCAACCCAGCTTCAACGGTCATCTTATTGATTGTCAGCGTTCCTGTTTTATCCGTACAGATATAGGTAACTGAGCCAAGGGTTTCAACAGCAGGAAGTTGTCGGATAAGGGCGTTGTTTTTTGCCATTCTCTTTGCTCCCAAAGACAGTGAAATAGTAACCATCGCCGGAAGTGCTTCGGGAATAGCCGCAACGGCAAGCGATAACGCAGTGAGCAACATAAAAACAGGTTTTTCTCCTCTTGCAATGCCCAACAAAAAGACAATGCCGCAAATTAAAATAAATGCGAGAGCCAATCTTCTGCTAAACTTTGCAAGCCTTTTTTGCAAAGGGGTCTTGACGGGTTTGGTTTGCAGCATTTTAGCAATTTTACCAAACTCCGTATCCATGCCCGTTGCCACGATAACACCTGTCCCTGTACCCGTGCTAACCACCGTGCCTTTAAATGCCATGTTCAAACAATCGGCAGTAGGGATGGTGGGTGAATCTATGGGTTCTGTATGCTTTTCTACGGTTGCCGATTCTCCGGTAAGGGAAGATTCATCCAATTTCAACAAGTTGATTTCGGTTAAGCGCATATCGGCGGGAACAATGTTTCCCGCCTCGAGTAAAACCAAATCGCCGGGCACCAAGTCGGCTGTGGGCACACTGATGATTTGCCCGTTTGAGAGGATATTGGCATTGGGAGCGGCCATTTTTTTCAAAGCATTCATTGCTTGCTCTGCCTTGTATTCTTGGTAAAACCCTATGGCAGCATTGAGCAAAACAATGGCTAAAATGATAAACGTGTCTGAGATTTCACCTACAAAGCCGGCTACGACCGCAGCGGCTAAAAGTACCAATATCATAAAATCGGTAAACTGACGGAGCAGGATGGTGAAAACGGAAGTTCGAGATTGCGCTTCTATTTCGTTTAACCCGTACTGAGTTTTGCGAGCGGCTGCTTCCTCTCTGTTCAACCCTTGTTTTTCGGTATGGAAGGAATCAAAGGTTTCTTGAATACTCAGCGTATGCCAATTGGCAGCAGCGACATTTGGCTGCTTACCCTTTTTCATTGGTGGCTTGAAGGATTGGTAATGACCGCCATTTTCAAAATTTTCCAATATCCGTTTTCCAACAAACCACCTTGGCTGTAATATCCCCGTTCTTTTAATAACCGGTGCATTTGTGGGTAGTTGTAGGGAGGAGCACTCATCAGCAAGTGGTGTTCTACGTGATAGTTGACATAGTGCGGCGCAAACAACATGCGCTCTAACCAATTGGCGTAGGTGGTACGCGTGTTGGTCAATTCTTGGGTGCGGTCGGGCACCATGCTGTGTTCGGCCATGGAGCGAACCCTTAGACAAAAGTTATTGGTAGTCAACAATGCGCCTATCCAAAGCAAGTATAACCAAGGTAATCCTATCAACCAAAACAAGGCAAACAGGATGGCTTGTGCCAACATGGGATATCGCAGGTTTTGCCAAGCATTAGCAACTATATGTTTCAAGGTGCGCTGTTCTTTGGGAGTTTTGACCACTTCCCCGCCCAAGTTATATTGTAACACACCGATGTGCATGGCAAATACACCAACATAACCTTTTAACCCGGTGATGCCGACTAAGTCTCTGAACAACTTACGGGCTATACTTGCTTTGGTGGCGGGATATCCATTGGCAAGGTTCAGATCGGGGTCTTTTTCTGAGCCGGTATTGATATGGTGTTGTAAATGGTAGGGGCGGTATTGTTTCACGTTGTGAAAGATGGGATATGCTCCCAACCAGTTACCCACCCATTCATTCACCCTTTTCGACTTAAACAACGCATAATGCGAAGCATCGTGCATGATGATGGCACAGGCTAACTGTTTTCCACCCAAGATAAACAAGGCGATGGAAATGGTCAGAACATTGGGGTATAACCCCGCCAACGCAAAGGCAAACGCTATCCATCCCCATGTGTGCAGGATTTCTAAAAAGGCTTTCAGATTGGATTTTTGGCGCAGTTGACTGATTTCTTCTACGCTTAGGAATTTTCTTACTGTAGTCATAACACATCTTTAGGGTTTATTCAAAGATAAGCCGCTAATTTGGATTAGGCTTTACACAATTCCGATTTTCTTATTGAATTTAACGTAATTGCTTTGCTCCTTGGTTTCATCTATGTTTGCTCCCGCAAATTTCCGCAGAAAAGATTCAAACTCCCGCAGATTACGCTGATTTTCGCAGATAAATTACCTTGGTACTTCTATTCCTTTTAGAATTAGATCGATTACTTGGTCGGTGCTGATGCTTTCCATTTCTTTTTCCGGGCTAAGGATGAGACGATGACGCATCACAGGTTTGCATAGAAACTGAATGTCTTCGGGCGTTACAAAGTCGCGACCCTGCATGGCAGCATAAGCTTTTGACCCGTTCATGATGGCAAGCGAAGCGCGGGGCGAGCCGCCAAGGTAAAGGTCGCGGTTGTTTCGGGTGGCGTGAACGATTTTGGCGATGTAGTGAAACAGTTTTTCGTCAATGAGTACTTGCTTCACCTGTTCGCGGTACTCGATGAGTTCGGGCACGGTGATGACTGCTTGCACATCGGCATATTGCTGATTGTTTTTCCGATGATGGAAGCTGGAAAGAATTTGTACTTCTTCTTCAAAACTTGGGTATAATACCTCGATTTTGAACAAGAAACGGTCTAGCTGGGCTTCGGGTAAACGGTAGGTGCCTTCGTGTTCGATGGGGTTTTGGGTAGCGAGGACAATAAACGGGGGCTGCATATTAAAACGGTGTCCGTCTATGGTTACTTGCCGTTCTTCCATCACCTCAAACAAGGACGATTGTGTTTTAGCCGGAGCGCGATTGATTTCGTCTATCAACACGATGTTGGAAAAAATGGGGCCTTTTTTAAACTCAAATTCCGATGATTTGAAATTATAAACCGATGTGCCCAATACATCGGAAGGCATCAAGTCGGGGGTAAACTGAATGCGGGAGAACTGAGTATTGACCGTTTTAGCAAGCAATTTGGCGGTCAGGGTTTTGGCTATTCCGGGAACACCTTCAATCAAAACATGACCATCGGACAACAAAGCAACCAATAGCAGTTCGACAAAATTTTGTTGCCCGACAATAACTTTACCAATTTGTTCTTTGACATCGGCCACCATACGGCTGACACCACTCAGGTCTATGCGGTTTTCAAAAGTGTAATCTTCGTATAAGGGCATGGGCAAGGGGGGTTAAATGCTTGTGGATATTGGGAATGTTGAGCGAGAAAGGATAAGGACGGTATTGGTGATATATTAAAGCCAACCTTGCGCACGCATCCAATCGTCGTTGTATAGTTTACCGACATAGCGACTGCCGTGGTCGTGAAAAATGATGACCACCACATCGTCTTCTTTCAACAAGTGGCTCATTTGTATGACCCCCATCAAGGCCGAGCCTGCCGAATATCCCGCAAAAATCCCTTCTTCGCGGGCAATTCGCCTGGCCATAATAGCTCCGTCTTTGTCGGTTACTTTTTCAAAATGGTCAATCACGCCCATGTCGTAGTTGGCAGGTATAAAGTCTTCACCAAACCCTTCGGAGATGTAGGGGTAAACTTCGGTATAGTCTATTTCACCGGTTTCGTAATACTTTTTGAGCAGAGAACCGTAGGTGTCAATCGCCCAAACTTTTATATTGGGGTTTTGCTCTTTTAAATACATGGCGGTTCCCGTAACGGTACCCCCTGTTCCGGCGGCAACGGCAAAATGGGTCAGTTTACCTTCGGTTTGTTTCCATATTTCGGGGCCGGTGCTTTCGTAATGGGCAAGGCGGTTGGCAAGGTTATCGTATTGATTGGTGTGTAAGGAGTTGGGGATTTCGCGGCTAAGGCGGCTCGCCACAGAATAGTAGGATTTCGGGTCATCGGGTTCTACATTGGTCGGACAAACGATGACCTCCGCTCCTACTGCACGAAGAATGTCCATCTTTTCTTTCGATTGTTTGTCGGTAGTGGTAAAAATACATTTATAACCTTTGATGATAGCGGCAATAGCCAAGCCCATCCCCGTATTGCCCGAAGTACATTCTATAATCGTACCGCCGGGTTGTATATGCCCTTCTTGTTCAGCCACTTCCAACATTTTAAGTGCCATACGGTCTTTGACCGAATTACCCGGATTGACCGATTCTATTTTTGCTAATATCGTGGCTTTAATGCCAAAAGATTGCGGTATTTTATTGAGTTTTACAAGAGGAGTATTGCCGATAGTCTCTAAAATGTTGTTGTAATACATGGGTACGTCTTTTTCGCAAAGATAAGGGAAAGTTATGAGTTATGAGTTATGAGTTTTTGGGTTGCCACGAATGCACGAATGTTTATTTGGGTTGCCACGAATGCACGAATGTTCATTTTGGTTTCAACCAAAGAGGTTTAGTTAAGGAAGACTTCGCTCCAAGCGAAGGCATCTTTTTTCCCAACTAATATTCCAATGGCTTTAATCTTCATTCGTGCATTCGTGGCAAAACATCTTCTTATATTCATTCGTGCATTCGTGGCAAAACATCTTCTTATATTCATTCGTGCATTCGTGGCAAAACATCTTCTTATATTCATTCGTGCATTCGTGGCAAAACATCTTCTTATATTCATTCGTGCATTCGTGGCTAAACTCTTCTAACATTCATTCGTGCATTCGTGGCTAAATTCTTCTTAAACAACTTTGACCAAAATAGACAGACCACTAAATCAATCATTTTTGGAGGCGAAAAAAACCAAAGTAAAGATATTTTGAATCACCAACAACTAACTTCACCCCCAAATCAAGCGATCCCTTTTAATTCAAGTTGATAAAAAACCTAAAACGAAAGTTATCTCTACTGAACAAAATGTTTAGATTTATATCGTGAGCGGCACTGTAGTTTACAAATGGCATTATCTTTACCCAATTCCTCTTCAAAAGCAATCAGAAAAATAAAAATGGAAACCAACGTATCCAAAATGTGAGTATCTCAAATAGGTCAACCAAATTAAGGACGGCTCTTACCCCTTACTCCTTACCCCTTCCTTACTCCTTACCCCTTACCCCTAAAAAAAAGTGTTACACGATACAATGGGCATTATGCTCAAAACATTTAAGTATTCCGAAACCAGTGTCATTGCAAAGGTTTACACCGAAAAGTTCGGGTTGCAATCCTATATGGTCAATGGTGTGTATGCCAAAAATGCAAGAAACAAACCCGCTATTCTGCAACCCCTCACCATTTTAGATTTGGTGGTCTATCATCGAGAGCATAAAAGCATTCAACACATCAAAGAGTTGCGTCCAAAATACCTATTTACCACGCTTATGACCGATGTGGTTAAAAGTGCCATCGTTTTATTTATAGCAGAAGTGCTCTATAAAACTTTGAAAGAAGAAACCGCAAATGTTGAGCAGTTCGATTTTTTAAGCCGGTTTATTGTCCGGTTTGACCAATTCACCCAACCCGCTTCCTTTGCAAATTTGCATCTTTGGTTTTTAGTCCATTATGCCCGATACATGGGCTTTGCGCCGCAACAAAACTTCTTTTACACCGAGCGTCCTTATTTTAACCTCGAAGATGGTGAATTTTGTCATCGCATCCCCACTCATGCAAACTATATAAAACTACCCCTCAGCCAGAAATTGTTTCAACTCATTCAATTGCAAAGCGACCAAACCGAACAATTGGACATCACAAAGTCGCAACGAATAGAACTATTACATGCTTTGCTCAATTATTACAAACTCCATGTTGAGGGCTTTGGCGACCTCAAATCTGTTCGGGTATTAGAAGCTGTTTTTGGAGAGTAAACTGCCCTCCCTTCTTTCATTTAACTTTAACCCAAACGTCAACATCCTCCTACCTTCGACTTTTAATTACCTACTTCTCCATGCAAAAAAATCAAATTGACTACTCTCAAACAGGCTATTTCTCCAATTTAGTGTTGGACTACTTGGCACAAAAAGATACTGTAAAGCCTTTTTACCATTACCCCCCCTCCTTAAAAAGTGTATCTCAAATCACGACTGATTTGCAACAAAAGGAATTTCACCGCACTACTTTAGTCGAAATTCTTAACCGCCAATACACCGGCTTCGAAGTGTCAGAATCATCGCAATTTAACATCAACAGCCTGCTTAACTCCGATACGTTTACCATCGTTACCGGTCATCAACCTTGTTTGTTTACCGGCCCCCTTTATTTCTTGTATAAAATCATCTCTGCTATCAACTTATCTAAACAATTAAATGAGTTATATCCAACAAAGCATTTTGTGCCGGTATATTGGATAGGTTCTGACGACCATGATTTTGAGGAGATTAACCATATTCGGTTGTTTGGAAAAACCATCACTTGGCATCAACCCGTCCGAACGGCAACCGGCAGATTGTCAACCAATACCCTTCAACCTGTTTTTGATGAATTGAAAACCCTAGTCGGAGAGGGTAAAAACAGTGAAGAATTGTTGCAGTTATTAGAAAAAGCCTATTTACAGCACAAAACATTGGCGCAAGCAACCCGGTATTTGGTCAATGAACTATTTGGTCAATACGGCTTAGTGATCATTGACCAAGACGATGCTCAATTAAAAGGACTCTTTGCCCCAACAATAAAGCAAGAATTACTGGAGGCAAAAAGCTACCGATTAGTTCAAGATGCCAACACGCAATTGCAGCAATTCGGATATGTAAACCAAGCATTTCCCCGCCCCATCAATCTGTTTTACCTAACCGATGATTTTCGCGAACGGATAGAGCGAACCGATGATACTTACACAGTGAATCAAACCGGCATAACCTTTACCGAAGCAGAGATTTTGCAAGAATTAGAAACCCACCCCGAACGCTTTAGCCCAAATGTCATCTTGCGCCCGGTGTACCAACAAACCGTTTTGCCATCGGTAGCCTATATTGGCGGAGGGGGTGAATTGGCCTATTGGTTGCAATTAGCTTCTGTTTTCCAACATTACGGGGTAAACTACCCCATGCTAATCTTGCGAAACTCGGTTCTGTGGATAGATGCCTCCAATGTTGCCAAGATCAAAGCCATCCCGCTAAACCCGCAAGATTTGTTCACCGAAGTCGAAACCTTAGTCGCCGATTATGTTACTTCCAATAGCCAACATACCCTCAACCTTTCGGAACAGAAAGAACTAGCAAAACAACTATTTGACCAAATACAACAGCAAGTCTTAGCGATTGACCCCACTTTACAGGCATCTGTATTAGCTGAAGCGGCTAAGGTAAATAATGGTATAGATAATTTGGAAGCAAAGATTTTGAAAGCCGAAAAACGAAAATTTGATACCACCGTTCAGCAAATACGGTCTATGAAAGCGCGTTTCTTCCCAAATAATTCACTTCAGGAACGGCACGATAATTTTATTCCCTATTATCTACAATACGGGAAGGAATTTATAACCCATTTAGTGGAAGCATTAGACCCTTTAGACTTTAGGTTTACCATTTTGCAGGCAGAAAACAAGAGCTTGGAAAAATAATTCGTGTAACTTAACAGACTCGTTGAGTATTTCGAGGGACATACAGTTATTGGATACTTATCAAACCTTCCAATTACATTTAGGCTAACACCACAAATCATCGGAAAACGCTTACTGGTTTAAGGTTTTGTCTTTTAGGAAAGTATTAACCCGCTTAAGAAATAGGCTGTTAATAGAATCAACTATGCTTTGATAATCAATCAACACTTGTTTGATTTAATCAAAATTTTCCTTTAAAAGACAACACGAGTATCTAAAAAGCAAGCCCGAAGGAACAAACGGTTAATCGTTTTTTGAATGATCATGACGGTAAAACTATATTTTGAAACCAAATTTGTTACCTATTTCTTGAATTAAGTGAACTTTTTCCCCGATTTAAAGGACTTTATTTTGAGCGAAAAGACTTTTTTGCCCGACTTAAAGACATTTTTTTTGAAAAAAGTCCTTTTTCTTAGGTTTAAAGTCCTTTTTATTGGATAAAAGACCTTTTCTAAAATTAAAAGACCTATTTCTCCGATTTAAAGACCTATTTTTTTTGAAAAAAGACCTTTTTCCCTGATTAAAAGTCCTTTATTTCGACTTTATTCATAACATTTTTGATACTTTTTGAGCATTTTTTGCTATGTGTATAAAGTGTTTTTGGGCATTTTAAAACTATGACTACCTTATATCGATGTAAAGGTAGGCACAAATTGAATTCTGACCTCTGTATTTTGTTAGAACGGTGGGTAATTTTCATGGGTGGTTCTAATATTGTTTTTGTTGTTGGATAGTTTCTTACCCCTAAATCCCCTAAAGGGGCTTTTTTGTCAGTCTTAAGTTGAATGGGTTTGTTATAAAATGCGCAACTTGAATCGTCTATTACCATAAAATAGTTTGTTTGAATAAATTAACATGAACTACCAAATAACCTGACAGCACGAAACCAACTTTGCTAAATATCTAAACCTCCCAATCCCTCGAAGTAGGAAAAAAGTCCCCTTCAGGGGATTTAGGGGTGATTCCGCTTGCCCATCCAAAAACTAAGCCCTAACTTTGAAGCACCAGTTGGGGTAGAGGCGAACCAATATCAGTATAACGGCAAAGAACTGAACGAGGATTATGGTTTGCATTGGATGGATTATGGGGCACGTTGGTACGACCCGCAAATTAACAGATGGGGGCAGATTGATCCATTGGCGGAGAAGTATTTGAATATATCTCCTTATGCTTATGCTGGGAATAATCCTTTATTTTTTTTGGATCCAAATGAAAAAGAAATAATAAATGCTCACCTTGCATTTAGTGGGTATGTTGATTTTGTGAATTCACTAAGAGATGACATTGATTGTGCCAAAGCATCTGGAAATAAACAAGACATTAAAAACGCCAAAAAAGAGTTTCGTAAAGCACGACGCGAAGGTATAGTAGAAGGAGTAGATAAGTATAATACGGTTAAGGAATTGATGGATAAATTTAAAAGTGCAGTTGGTTAGGATGAGTATAATTATTTTGATAAAGAGCTTACTTTTAATGGGAGTGCTATTGATATTATTATTAAAGTAGCTCCTGACAAAACCGATAGAAAAGAAGGTAAGACCAGGATACCTTATATTGAAGGTATTTCAGTTAATTTTGCAACCAAAGAAGAAAGTAAAATTCCAGTTGGCATTGAAATGAATGCTATAAATATATATTTGAAAAAAACAAACCTATCTACAATAGGTAATGAAATGGGGGATGTAAAATTTGGTGTTGAAAGAGCAAATACTAATTATTCGGAACGAGATAAACCATATTGGGAAAAAAAATCTACCAAATTTTCGTTTGATTATCAGGATTATGTAGTTAGAAAAAGAAAAGAAAAGCCCAATCCCAAAAATTATTAACAGACACAAACATTATCGACTTTAATAAAATAAAATCTTATTGTTTATCAAAATAAACTTTATATGAAACACGCTTATTTTGTTTTGCTTTTACTTATTTCTATCAATAGTTTCTCTCAAACTGATACAATTATTTTCAAAAAAAGTATTATTGAAGATGGCTATTTCTGTCAAGCTGCATTTTCTATTGAAAAATATTGCGAATGTATAGAGATGGTAATGAACAGAAAGATAACTAAGTCAATAATAATTAAAGGACAGACCCAAACACCGTTTATAAAGCAAGGACGATTATTATTTTATACTATTGAAATGTATGAAATGAAAGTCGTAGATTATCAGTGGATAATGTTGCGTTTTGAAAGCATGAAGTCTAGCAGTTATTATCGAGTTAAAGGATACAAAGAGAATGATTTTATTCACTTTTATGATAAAGTATTAAAATTCTTGTTTGTGAATAAAAAAAACATTGCTCATGAAATTAATTATTGGCAAAATAAAAATGAAGAATTTAAAAAAATTGACTTTGAATGTTTGATCAGTGCCGCTCAAAAAAACAAAATAGAATCATCGTGTCTAATTTCAAACTATTACACCTCAAAAAGAGAAGGTATAGTTGTTAGTACTGATAACATCAGTAGAGAAAAAACAATTAAAAAGCATTTGTATGATAGAGTTTATAGCAGGTTTTCTAATAGACCATATTCAGGATGGTTGCCGGATTAACCTGAAACATTGAAAGCTAATTTTTAAAACCTTGCCATCAATATTCCTAATTTAGTACGCATAAGGATAAAAAGCAAAAATCCCGCACCGATTTGGGATATGGTAGATAAACTCACCTATACATATCCCACATTCAGCAATCAACCTCGGTTTATTGATGACGAAATACAGGATACCGACCTCTGCTTGAATGATTTTAAAGACAACGGCAGCCTTAGTAGCCTCACAAGCCTAACACCTAACCCTGAATTTGCTTATGATGCCATGGCAATATGGTCATGGATGCCAACAAAGTATCAACATCCTCGAAGGCAATCGTGTAGAATACACCCTAAAAGACCACATAGGCAACGGGCGAGTATATTGCTACAATAAGAATTTTGATTCGGCTTGCCCATCCAAAAACTAAGCCCTAACTTTGAAGCACCGGTTGGGGTAGAGGCTAACTTGTATCAGTATAATGGTAAGGAATTGAACGAGGATTTCGGGTTGCAATAGAAGAGCGTTTTGCAATAGCGACTATCTCTTTCTAACTTATCACAAACAAAAAAACGGACAAGTATTTTGACAATACGAGTCCGTTTTACCATATTTCAAACGCATGTACTAAACTTTATCTTACTCCGCCAACGGGCATATTGATATCAAAATTACCAAACAACGAAGGGCTTTGGTTATTGCCTGTGTAGGTTCTTACTTCTTTTTCAACATAATTGTAAAGCTCTAAGATGGTGATGAGCTTATCTTTGTCTTCATCTGCTTCACCTTTCAAGCCACGTATTAAAAAATGACTGAAAACACCTTGCCTTAAACCTAAGTACTCAACCGATTTTTCTTGAGCCTTAGAAGACATCAGAATTGCCGTTCCGCCCGCAGTTTTTTTAATGGCATTATAGTAGTTATTCACCACCGTTTGAACTTCATCGAACCCATCTCCACGCGAAGCGTATTGACTGAAATTGCCTGCATAGCAAGCATCGGTGATACAGAATTTATATTTGGCAGTATTATTTTCAAACACGCTATAAATATCGCCATAGGGAATGATGTTGTTAAACCCGTCGTAGTCAATGGGTAAAATACCTGTACTCAACCCGTGTCCGGCATAATAAAAAAGGATGGCATCGTTAGTCCCTGCTTGGCTAAAGGTTTTTTGCAAGGATTGCATAATGCGGTCTTTGGTAGCATTGCCATCAATGAGCAAAGTGATTTGGTCATCGGGAATGGCACCGCCTTCGGGGCTTTTCAAAAAAGCGTACATCAAATAGGCATCGTCTTTGGTGAATTTCAGGCTTTGAACATGGTTATAGCTGGCAATGCCTACTACAACTGCAAACACCTTGGGCTTTTGAACCGCTTCGTTGATAGCATTGAAATCGTAAGAGGAGAACAATGGCCCATCATACATTTTGACCGATTTGGACGGTAAAGGCATGGGTTTAACCGGAGGCACATCAGCTGTTTTTTGCATAGACGGGGCGGCTAATACGGTTGCTTCCGAAACCAGATTTGTGTTGCGATTTTCCAAAGAGGGATTGGGTTTGTGAACAGAAGTGGGTTTGGGATTTACGTTTTGTACTACTTTGGCAGGTTGTGTGGCTTCTTTTGGCGATACAGCAGGCACAGCATATACATCTTGTTTGTTACTATTCCGAGTTTCAGAAACATTCACGATAGTCGCCTCGGGTTGAAGTGAGTAGATATTGATGGTATTGTCTAAAGAAGTAGTTACAATTTTACTCCCATCATTCGAAAATGCAACGCTGTTCACCGAACTGTTATGCCCAATGAAAGTATAAATCAAATTGCCATTAATATCCCATAATTTGGCAGTTTTGTCATTCGATGCCGTTAATACATACTTTCCATCGGGCGAAAAAACCGCTTTGTTTACTCTTGCCGTATGGTCAGCAAATACAACTAATTGTTTACCGGTATGGGTCAATAGGTAGGCTTCATTAGCCACTGCCACTAAGAATTGTCTGCTATCGGGCGAAAAGGCAATAGACCGAACATGTCCGTCAAATTTGGAAAAAGTGCGAAGCATTTCCCCTTTAGATGTCCAAAGTTTGACGCTATTATCGTTCGAAGCCGTTACAATAAAGTTTTCATCAGCCGAAAATGCAGCGGCATTCACCACATCCGTATGTCCTTTAAGGGTTTGAAGTAGTTTACCGGTATTATCCCATACTTTACTTGTCTTATCTTCTGAAGTACTAACCAAATAGTTGCCGCTTTTAGAAACAGTGATGGAAGTAACCGGACGGTTATGTGCTTCGATGGTGTATAGTAAATCGCCTTCGGGTGTCCAAAATTTTATACTTTTATCTTCCGAAACCGATAAAAGTGTAGCATCAATGCTCAATGCAATGTTTCTTATCGGTTTCTGATGGGCTTTAAAAACCCTAAGCCTTTGTCCGTTGTTGTTGAAAACACAAAGCGTGTTATCACTTGCCGCAGCGATGATGTTTTGCCCGTTGTTTGAAAAAATGGCATCGGTATAATAGACCAAATCTGTGTTTGTAATAGTGTTTAAAGGCTCTTTAACAGTATTTTGCCCAAAGATTAAAGTGGAAAAAACACTTAGCAAGACAATACTTTTAGCAGCAGCGGTGGCGAAAAATTTAAAGTATTTCATAGATAAGGACATTGATAAATAGTGAAGTAGGTGTGTTTGGTATCTATACGTTTGTAAAGTTCGTACATGCCATTAAACCAAATATCGGGCCATAATATGTAAGCAAGCTTTTTAATTGACCGGAAGTAACCGCTAACTCGTACATTTGTTATATTTTTACCCCGTTATCATTGACCGCAATTCTTAAAGCCATTGATTAACAGGCATTTACAAGCAAAACAACATTCATTTTATTCAATGTCATAATAGTGTAAAATATGAAAATCGCAATTATTGGAGTAGGAAACATAGGTGGAACATTGGCTAAAGCTTGGTTACAAGCAGGACACGATATATTGTTGGGGGTTCGGGATATAGAATCCGATGGCGTACAAAATTTACTCGCGTTAAGTGATCGTGTGGTAGTCAAACCAATTTATGAAGCAGCACAAGAAGCCGAAGTGATTTTGATAGCTGTTCCTTCTCAATCCGTTTTTGATGTGGCTAAAAACTTGGGTTATGTGGCCGATAAGATTATTATTGATGCCATGAACTCCGTTGGCAAAAAACCAGACCCCTATCAAAACACAGCTGAAGCATTGCGGGCACTTACCCGTTGCCGGCATTTGGTCAAATGTTTTAACTCAACCGGCTGGGAAAACATAGCCAATCCGCAGTATCCCAATATGGCGATTGATATGTTTGTTGCCGGCGGTAGCGAAAAAGGGAAAACTGTTGCCGCTCAATTGGCAAAAGAAGTTGGATTTGCCGAATGTTACGATATAGGCGGGGATGATAAAATTCAATTGCTCGAAGATTTTGCCCTCTTTTGGATTAACCTTGCCATTGTACAACGTCAAGGCAGAAACATCGCTTTTAAATTACTAAAGCGGTAACCGTTGGTTGTAGAAATTTTAGATAAAATGAAAAAGGGAATTGGTCTGAAAACAAACAGGCCAATTCCCTTTCTTTATTTTGTACTGGTGAGAAGAGGTGGATGAAGTGATTTGTTAACTTTTCACCGCCCATACCAATAATTATCCTTTTACCATCCTATGACTCCAAAACCGGTATTCTATCCATTGAAAAAGCAACACGGTTCCTAAAATTGCGGCTAACATAGGAATGACCGAAAACATGGTGCTGAATAATTGTGGTAAGGCATCAAAATAACCGAAATACTGTCCTAATACCAATGGCAGGATAATTGCAAAAACAGTTGCAATCACCCATATTTTTTCGATTAACGTAGAATAACTTTTAGGAGCAACCGGCGAAACCGGCATTTTTGCCATCACTGCTTGAGCCAAATCAAAATTCAGTTTGGGGGCAGGAAGTTGTTCAAAACCAATATACATTTGTTGATACAATTGCAGTTGCGCCATACATTTGGGGCAATTTGCTACATGAACTTGCTGATTGGTATTAAAAGGCAGCCCTTCGAGGTGCATTTGCAATTCGGTATCTGATAGATGATGATGGTTATTCAACATGGGAAGTAGTTTAACGATTGACAAGTTGATATTGATGTTGCAGGAAATCTTTCAGCATTTTTCTTGCCCTAAACAGGTAACTTTTAACCGTATTCATCGGCAGTTCAGTGATCTGTGAAATTTCGGTGTAGCTCATTTCCTCGATATGATACAACTCAATTAAGGTTCTAAAAAGTATAGGCAACTGTGCAATTGCAGTTTGTAAGTGTTGGTTAGTTTCCGATTGTTGAAGCAGTTCATCGGGCATCACCACAGTTTGGTTGGTAAAATCAGCGGTAATTGTATCAGCATAACGTCGTGTTTCTTCTTCCGGGTTATTCACGATAAACACATCGTCCAATAAAAGGTTTTTTTTCTTTTGAAGATGGTTTAAACAAGTGTTGTAAGTGATTTGGGCTATCCATGTAGAGAGTTTACTCTCAAACTTAAATCCTGATAAATAGGAGAATATTTTTAGAAACACATCCTGACACAAGTCTTCTCTATCGGCTGTCTTTTCAATCATTCTAAAAACCATTGCCATGACCAAACGCTCGTAAAGCCGAATCATTTGCAAAATGGCCTTACGGTCGTTATTCAACACCGCTACCACCATTTGTCGCTCTTCTGTACTTGTTAGAACGATGTTTTTCATAAGACCATTTGGTAATAGTGGGATTAGACCGATTGACAGAAAAAATGTTGCACTTTGGATGAATTTGTTTCCTATAAAGGTAATTGTTTTTGCAAGACCGTTTTTCAGCTATCGAAAACTTTTTTTAATTTTCTGCAACAATATGATTCATGGTCTGTCTGATGCAACCAAAACAATGTTTCACCTAAATCAATCACTGTTCTATGAAATCATTATTTGTATTTGTTGCATTTTATTGCGCTATGGTTTTTTTGTTGCTTTATACTTCGGAGTTAGTAATTGCTCAGGATAGTTTGCAAACTGTAACAACCACCACAACAACACCCGTACCTCCTTCGCCTCCCGACATGCATGACATGCATCATGGGTATGAAGAACCTTACCATCCGACTACTCCTTCGCAGGATTTTGTTAAAATGATAGGTGATATGACCCCATTAGTCGGTTTTATTGCTTTCTTTCTAGCCATTGTTACCATGTTTAAAGGCTTTTTTGATTACCGTCTCAAATCCCGCATGGTAGAAAAAGGCATTTCGGATGAAAGTTTGAAGAATTATTTTATGCCTGCTAAACCTGACCTTGGTTTGTACGAAAGTTTAAAATGGGGTTTAGTGGCAGCCGGTTTGGGATTGGGATTAACCATTGCCAATTACCTGCCGGTTGGGTTAATGTCTATCGGTGTAGTCGTGCTATTCACCGCAATTGGTTTTATTGGATATTTTATGGTAGTCAGCAAACGGTTTTTAAAAGACGAATAATTGTTGATTTGAACTGTTACATCCCCTCCTTATCGAAAGGTAAAACCCGTTCCGATAATGAGGGGATTTTTTTGTCCCTTTCCGGGCAACGTAATTCACCAAAACGATGTACTGCTTCATGATACCCAAAATGAAATTTGTCGGATGGATTACACTCTTTGTTTACCAAATGTAATCCTGCTTACAATTTTCGAGATGGCATTTAGGGTTAAATTGCTCTAAATGAAGAAGTTTTTTTTTGGAAACTGCTCCATTTTATACCTTGCTTTTTGGGAAACCCTATTTTTGAGTACCATCCAATAATTCTAATAACCCCTTATTAATAAGCACTTACAAATTCAAATAAAGACAAACAACACCATTAAACTGACTTGTTTAAGCGGAAATACCCTGAATTTGTATTTGATTGCCTTTCGGAAAACTCGTTGTTTTGTGCATAGAATAAAGTTTGACCAACAATTTATACACTCATCAATCATTTCCCAACCCGAAAACATTAACATTATGTTAGGCACCTATGCAGCAAATGATGCGACACTTGTTCCATCTAAATTACAATTTGAACTTAGCGAAACTGAAAACCTTAGAATTGCCAGTATCGGTGAACTTAGGACTATACCTAAGCAAACTGTTATTTACCGCCCCGGCGATGCAGCCGATTGTATCTACCTCGTTAAGCAAGGAAGGGTAAAAATTATCAATTGCTCTAACGAAGGCAAAGAAGTCATCAAATCCATTGTTCAGACCAACGAAATTTTTGGTGAAATGAGTTTGGCTGGCAATAACAGACGCAATGATTTTGCCAAAGCGATGAACCAAGAGGTAAAAGTCTATGTGATTCAAAATCATGCCTTGATGGCTTTGTTAAATCAATTCCCGGAATTTAGCCTTAAAATCATTTCTCAATTGGGCAACCGATTGTTACATGCCGACCGCCGTTTAGAAACTTTAGTGTTTAAAGATGCCCGAAGCCGCATTGTGGAATTTCTTCAAGATGCCGCATCTTCTATGGGAATAAAAGTAGGTTATGAAGTATTGCTCAAACAATTTTTAACCCATCAAGAAATTGCCAACATTACCGCTACTTCACGTCAAACGGTCACTACGGTATTAAATGACCTCAAAAAGCTGAATCTGATTTACGTTTACCGTAAAAATATCTTAATCAGAGACGTAACCCGTCTGCAATAAACGCCCCAACAATTTTGGGCATAACCTTGATTGTCAATGGTAGAAACTGATTACCTCATCGTAGGTCAAGGGCTTGCAGGCACATGGCTACATCATTTTTTGGAACAGGCGGGAAAGCATTGCTTGGTCATTGATCAATTTAACCCCTATTCAGCCAGTCAAATCTCTTCGGGCATCGTAAACCCTATTACCGGACGCAAACTGGTAAAAACATGGTTATTCGATACCATGCACGATTTTGCCAAACCCGCCTACCTACGCTTGGAGGAAATGTTCGACATTCAGATATGGCATGATCGCAACATTGTTTGGTTGTTACAATCTGAACAAGACCTCAATAATTTCAGTGCTCGTTCTGCGACCGAAGGATATGCCCATCATATTGCTGCTGTTGAAAGAGGCAATTGGAGAAATGGATTTCAATCGGCTGTCGGATATGCAGAGGTCAAAGGGAACTATATTGATACCACTTTGCTCATCAACGCATACCGCAAGTATCTCCAACAAACGAACCAACTTAGGGAAGACTTTGTCAAGACGGATGATTTGAAATTGCTTCCCGATGGGGTGCAATGGAAAGATGTACGTGCTCAGAAAATCATTTTTTGTGAGGGTTACCTCGCTGCCCAAAATCCTTTTTTTACACATCTCCCTCATGCACCAAACAAAGGTGAGGTATTAATCATCGAAGCTCCCGAATTGCAATTGATAGGGCATTTGGTAAAAGGCGGGGCTTTTTTGGTGCCGCTTTCAGATGGTTTGTATTGGGCAGGTTCGCAATATAATTTTGATGAGATTGACGAAAATGCGACAGTCAACGGTCGTTTGGAAATTGAAACTGCTTTACAACGTATGTTAACCGTGCCCTATACCGTAGTCAATCATTGGGCAGGCATCCGACCCAGTACCATGCAACGTCGCCCTTTGGTGGGGATACATCGTCAGTTTCCACAAATAGGCATCTTAAATGGACTTGGTACAAAAGGGGTTTTAATGAGTGCTTATTTTGCTCATTTGCTTTCAGAATTGCTGGTTCACAACCAACTGCTTCCGAAAGAAATCGGTTTGATTTGAGTATTGTTGCGCAAATTATGAAATAGGACAAACTATGCCGTTCCGGTAAATCAAAGTCTTTTTGTTCGCGTCAATACTTTTCTTAGAAAGGCAAACTACCGTCTTCAAATACAAACTCGAATTGTGCTACCGGATATTTCTTTCTTGATTTTGGATGTTTAAATCTAACTTCTTGCCAATTGGCTATTGCTTATTACAAATCTCCCCTTGAACGAACCCATTGTGGGTTTGCATAGATGGTAAAATAATCATTTCGGCAAAAAGCGAGTAGAGAAATGCCCGTATTTTTACAAAAATCGACCGCCATGGAAGAAGGGGCGGACACGGCCGCAAGGAAAGGGATGCCGGCAAAGTATGTTTTGCTGACAATTTCATAAGAAATGCGACCGCTCACCAATAGACATCGAGCTTTGCCGAGTTGTTTGGACAAAAGCAGACTTCCGATGACCTTATCTACAGCGTTGTGGCGGCCGATGTCTTCTTTTATATCCAACATACGACCTTCTAAAGTAAAAGCAGCCGCTGCATGAACACCGCCCGATTGACGAAATGATTGTTGATGCTTGCTCATCTCGATAAACATGGTAGGAAGTTGTTCGGCCACCAAAGTTTCGTTTCGGTTCACCACGTTTCCTTCCAAAACCGTGTTTAACTCGGTCTTTCCACAGATACCGCAACTCGAAACTGAGATGATATTGCGCTTGTCCTCATAGTTTTTGAGCACAAGCTGCTCGTCTGCCACCACATTCACCCCGGTAACAAACCCCTCCTCATTGCGCGAAACAATTTGAACAACCGGATCGGTATGAATATCGGCATAAATTTGCTCGGAATACAAAAGCCCTCTGACCAATTCCTGTTCAAAGCCGGGGGTGCGCATGGTGATGGTAAACGGACGGTTGTTGATGTGAATACTCAACATTTCTTCGACCGCCAACAGGTCTTCTACGGGCGAAAAAGCATGATGTTGGTACTTGAGCGCAGGATAGCGGTAGGTTTCCATCGGGTAAAATTTTAGGATAAGCCGGTAATGACCCCGTTGATGTCTATATCCATTTTTTCGGAGGCCGGAACGGCGGGAAGTCCGGGCATCCGCATCATTTCTCCAAGGATGGGGATGATAAAACCGGCTCCGGTTGCGAACTCGAACTCCCGAACATGAACGGTAAAGTTGTGCGGGCGGCCAACTTTGGTTTCGTCGTCCGAAAAAGACTTTTGAGTTTTGGCCATGCAGATTGGTAAACCGTTCAACCCAAGGTCTGAAATGGTTTTTAATTGTGTTCTGGCATTGGATGAGTACTCCACCGCTTCTGCTCCGTAGATTTGGGTGGCGATTGTCTTGATTTTTTCTTCGACAGAAAGAGTCCAATCGTACAAAGGCTTGAAATTGTTTTCGGCAAGGGTGGTCGCTTCCACAACTGCCTCCGCAAGTTCGGCACTTCCCTTTCCTCCTTTTGCAAAACACTCCGTAACGATGGCTTTTACCCCAAGCGATGTGCAATATTGCTTGACCAAATCTACTTCTTCAATCGAATCGGCGGGAAAACTATTGATGGCAACGACAGGGGTAATCCCAAATTTGCGGCAGTTTTCGATATGTTTTTCCAAATTCTCCAATCCCTTGCTCACTAAGCCCATATTTGGAGTGTTATACTGATCTTTTTTTGCGCCGCCATGATGACGCAACGCGCGGATGGTTGCTACCAACACAATTGCATGGGGTTTTAGGTTGGCATAACCGCACTTGATGTTCATGAACTTCTCGGCTCCTAAGTCTGCACCGAAACCGGCTTCGGTTACGACAAAATCGCCTAAAGAAAGCCCCATTTTTGTGGCAATGATGGTGTTGGTGCCTTGTGCGATATTGGCAAACGGGCCGCCGTGTAGTATAGCGGGGTTTCCTTCGAGTGTTTGCACCAAATTTGGCTTAATCGCATCTTTCAATAACAAAGCCATTGCGCCTTGTGCGTTCAGGTCGCGAGCGTAAATGGGTTGTTTGGCATTGGTAAACCCCACCAAAATGTTTCCCAACCTGTTTTTCAAGTCTTCCATATCCTTCGACAGGCAAAGGATGGCCATTACCTCCGATGCAGGGGTGATATTGAAGCCGTCTTGCCTTGGAATCCCGTTGCCTGTCCCTCCCAAGCCGATGATGATGCTTCGCAAAGAACGGTCGTTCATGTCCATCACCCTTTTCCAAGTGATGGTACGCGGGTCAATGCCCAATGTTCGGCTTTTGCTTTGGAGGTTGTTGTCAATCAAAGCCGAAAGCAGGTTGTTTGCCTTTTCAACTGCGGCAAAATCGCCGGTAAAATGCAAATTGATGTCCTCCATCGGAATAACTTGGGCATAACCGCCGCCGGCTGCACCCCCTTTCATGCCAAAAACAGGCCCCAATGAGGGTTCTCTCAACACAGCGATGGCTTTTTTACCTATCACGTTCAGCCCATCGCATAGGCCGATGGAAACGGTGGTTTTCCCCTCGCCCGCAGGGGTTGGGTTGATGGCAGTTACCAATATCAATTTTGCGCGGTTGATGTTTTCTTGGTTAATTAAGGCAAGCGGGAGCTTTGCTTTGGTCTTCCCGAAGTAATGTAAGTCATCGGAACTGATATTTAACCGTGCCGCTATTTCTTTGATGTGCTTAATCGGTGCAGATTGGGCAATTTCTAAGTCGGATGGAATGGTGGGGGGCATGTTTTGCATTGTTTTTGGTTCGTACAAATGTAAGGAAGTTTTGAACACAAAAACGATGTAGGGATTTACGATTGAAGACTTTAGACATAAGATTTTAGACTTTAGACATAAGACCTTAGACGTAAGATTTACGATTGAAGACTTTAGACATAAGATTTTAGACTTTAGACATAAGACCTTAGACGTAAGATTTACGATTAACGACTTTAGACATAAGATTTTAGACTTTAGACAAAAGACCTTTGACGTAAGATTTACGATTAACGACTTGAGACAAAAGATTTTAGACTTTAGACATAAGACCTTAGACGTTAGATTTACGATTAAAGACTTGAGACAAAAGATTTTAGACTTTAGACATAAGACCTTAGACGTTAGATTTGCGATTGATTCCCAAAAATCTAAGTTTGTAGAACATCGTGCTTCAATCGTAAATCCCCCTTCTTCAATCGTAAATCTTCCCTATTTAATCGTATAACGTAAATCTAAAATCGTAAATCTTCCCTATTTAATCGTAAATTTACTCTCTCAATTCTAAAATCGTCAATTCAAACGATGTCTTCTACAAATTTCCCGCTTCGGTTAACCGTCAATACTTTGGTATTGCTCTTGCTGCTCAAGTTTTACTTCTTAGTTGCCATTCAAAACAAGTTGAGTTATCTTTATTTGTTGTCTTATATTCAGGATGCTTTCTTGTTTATGGTCAATTATTGTTTGTTTGTCTATTGTTTTAGTCGGGTAAAGGTGTTGCGGCCGGTTGGTTTTCTGTTTTTTGTTCTTTTTTTCATTCCCATTAGCGCACTCACGTTTACCTACACCTTTTTTCTGTTGGACTTGTATCATTTCCCGATGAATATCTTCAGCATTTCGGCGGATAGCTTCCTTTTCTTCCTTACCTACTTCGCTTCTCCTGTTTCCATCGCCGCTTTTTTTGCGATTTATGCGGTTTTATTTTCGTTTTCATATTATATTCCAAAACATTTGGCCTATTCCAACCTGATAAAGCCCGCTTGTTTGTTGTTGACGTTTCTGTTTCTGCCCACTTCGGTCAGACCGGGCATTAACCCCATCCTTTACTCGTTGCAAGAACAGGTTTACGCCTATTTACATGCCGATACCAATATTCTTCCGTTGGTTAAACCCGATGATGCAAAGTTTCACGCACAGGATTTTAGCTTTTCAAACAAAGCCTTTGATACTATTCCTTTGGTCAAGATGAATTACAACCGTATTGTGGTTATGGTTATGGAGGGATTGAACTACGATACTTTTATCGGGCAATCTGAAAAAAATCCCGATAGTTTTTTGAACCGATTCCGGCATCAAATAAAAAGTTTTACCAACTATCATACCCTCAACATTGACAGTTTTACCAGTCTGATTGCCATGTTGAACAGTATTTTCGTCCCCTATTCTTCGCATACGAGCAAAGAGCATTTCGATTTTACCGATAAACGCAACAACTTGGTGCGTTTCTTTAATCAAAACAACTTTACCACCTTTTTTATCACTCCGTTAGGGACACAACAGGCTTATTTCGTTCCGGATTTGGACGAATGGAAAACGAAAATGTTCATGGAAGGCATGGATACTGTAACTCAATTTAAGTGCATTACCTCAATGAAAATAGAAAACTCGTGCGAAGATTTGACCCTATTGCAAAACCTTGTGGATACGTTGGCGGCATACCCTAAAATCTTTGCCTTTAACGAGATGGTTTATGGACACGTCAACGAATGGACCGAAAAAAAAGGGATGGACGTGATTGAATATTACAATCAGTATTTTAATCTTTTTATTAAAAAATTATCGGAAAAGAATCTACTGGACAGTACGTTGGTTTTGATAGTTTCAGACCATGGCCCGAAAGAAGACGCTCTGAACATTGCCAATTACCATATTCCCCTCTTGGCTTTTGCAACAAATATGGACACCACTGCCAATGATTTGTTTGCTTCGCATCTGGATTTTAAAAATATTGTGCTGGAATTGACCACCGACACCCCTCAAACCTTTGAACAAAAGCCGTTTTTTACCTACGGCAACAGTGTCGAGGTGGTTTATGGGTTCATCCAACCCGATGGAGGTCATGTTTTTATCAATAACCGCCTTCGGAAAACCAGCGGCAACCTGCCCAACAATGAAGAAGTGTATCAATTGAACAAAGATTTCCAACAATACCTGCATTACTTTGCATCGCTGAAAAAAGAATCTAATCAACGATAAATTTTTGAAAATAATGTTGGATTTCTTTTTCTGAAATTTTATTTTTTAAGTAATTATTTAGCTCCTTTGCTTCATCTAAATAGTTGTGTAGTTTGTCCCGCAGATTACGCAGATATTCGCTGATAATTTTTTTGAAAGAAATCAAATATCGTTTGGCAGGAATGAGCTTATGTCAATATCTGCCAACAGAATAATGTACCTAAATAGGGGCGCAAACCAAATTGTCGCTTATGCGGCGTTTTTATACCCCATTTTAGCGTT
>CALCIK010000097.1 GCA_937907475.1 uncultured Bacteroidota bacterium
CCCGGTGAAGGTGGTTGTGGTGTTCCGATGACCGAGTTCATCACCGTATCAGAAGCGGTTTCAGCAGCCTTGTTGAATGTGCCAAATGAATTCTGTTTGGGAAGCGGCTTGCCGTTTAACTTAACCGCTTATTATACGGCAGGTACGACAACAGGCGGAACATGGACTTCTAATGGTCCTGATGCAACAGCGGTGAATGGAACGACATTCAATCCGACATTGCCCGGTACTTATGTATTAACTTACAGTGTCAGCAACGGAGTATGCAGTGATAGTGAAAGCATCACAGTAACCGTTTATCCGTCAGTAAATGCCACTATCAACCCGATTACGGTTTGTGAAAGCCCAAGCGGTACCATTAACCTTGCAGCTATGTTTACAGCCGGTACTACTCCGGGTGGTACATGGACAGTCATTGCCGGTGGTACAACTGCTACGGTCGTCAGCATTAATAATGGCGTATTGACTTATACCATACCTTCAGCAGGTACACCGCCTTATACTATTCAGTTGACTTATACAGTTTTAGGCGCAGCCGGAATGCCCGCACCTTGTGCAACAGCAACCAGTGCACCGACTACCATCACGATAACCGGAGCGACCGAAACAGGATTTGATTTACCGGAAGAATGGTGTGCTAACGATGGCAACATCAACTTAGCGAACTACACAGCAGCAGGTGGTGGAACTTGGTATATCATCAGTCAAAACAACATACCCAGCGTACCGCCAACAGGTGTAATCGTACCCGGTGGCATATTGGATGTGAATACATTGGCTTACACAAATCCGCCATCAGGTTCAGGTGCTCCCGGTCTGTCATTGTTGGAAATTTTCTACCAACCCGCTCCTAATGGTTGTGGTACACCGAAAACAGAAATTATGACTGTTTACGAAGGTGTTGATGCAACTTTGGATCCGGTAGCAACAAACCAAAATTCAGACTTCTGTATCGGTTCTTCTGACTTACCGTTTGACTTGACCATCTTATATAACGCTACCACCACTACCGGAGGCATTTGGACTTCATTAGGACCTGATGTTACGGCAGTCAATGGTACGGTATTCAATCCGGCATTACCGGGAACTTACATTTTAACTTATAGTGTAAGCAATGGTACTTGTTTCGATAGCGATGGTTACACGGTCATTGTATATCCTGAACTTATCCCAACAATAGAAGATTTAACCCTCTGTGAAACTCCGAGTGGTACGGTAGATTTAACTGCCTTATTAACTCCGACAACAACACCGGGTGGAACATGGACTATATTGGGTGATTCTGGTATGGAGACTATCACATTCAGTCCTTCGGGCAACTTGTTGATATACACAATTACTCCGGGTTCTACTCCTCCTTACACCATTGACATTCGTTACACGTTAACAAGCAGTAGCATTACTGTTCCTTGTGCCACAACGTTTGACGATGCGGTTATTACCATCACGGGTGCTACTGAAACCGGATTTGATTTACCGGATGTTTGGTGTGCTGCCGATGGCGAAATTGACCTCAATACCTTTACCAATAATGGTGGTGGTGTATGGACTGTGGTTAGTGTAAATGGTATTACATCTGCACCGCTACCCTATTCAGTATCGGGTCCTGGTGCAGTATTGAACATACCAGTGATAGGTGCTATTGCAGGATGGGGATTAGACCCATTTGCTAATTTCGCAGTTGTTAATGTACACTACCAACCTGCAGCAGGTGGTTGTGGTATTCCGATTACGGAAGTCATCACTATTTACGAAGATGTTGACCCAAGTTGGACACCCGAACCAATCTGCGAAGCTGACTTACCATTTGACCTGAATGTATTGGTTACAGGAACTCCGGGTGGAACTTGGAGCGGAACCGGCGTAACCCCCGGTGGCATATTCAATCCGGCATTACCCGGACTATATACCATTACTTACACGGTAGGCTTCCCGCCATGCGAAGAGTCTGAATCACATGACATCATCGTATATCCTGAATTGGTGAATGTTATCAATGATATTACTGTATGCGAATCGCCTTCAGGTACTATCAATTTGATGGCAATGCTTGGTCCGGATACACCAGATGATGGTACTTGGACAGTAGTCAGTACATCATTGAGCATACCGCCCGTTATCAACAACAATGTGTTGAGTTACTTCATCACTTTTGCAGATGTAGAACCTTACACCATTTTGGTACAATATTCATTGGATCTTGTAGTGCCATTCCCAATAGGTACGCCTTGTAATCCTGCTGACGCACTTGCCACTATAACGATTAATGGTGTGAGCGAAACAGGTTTTGACTTGCCGGATGTATGGTGTGCGGCTGATGGCCCAATAGATTTGACCGACTATACTGCCGTTGGCGGTGGTTCTTACGCCTTAGTAACTGCTCCCGAAGTATCTATAGGAACAACCTATACACCTATACCCAATGTCAGCTACTTAGTAGGTATTACCTATACACCTATACCGGGTGGTTGCGGTGCGCCTATTACAGAATGGGTACAAATTTTAGCAGACTTGGATCCGTTCTGGGATAATCCTATTGTCTTGTGTCAAGACCAATTGCCCTACCAACTCGAAGCCCTTAATCCAGGTGGCGTTTGGTCAGGACCCGGCATTACGCCCGGTGGCTTATTTGGTCAAGATCCTCAGTACTATGTGGTTGAATTCTCAAGCGGTAACATTATTGCTAACGATCCGCTTAACGTAAACCATATTTACTCATACACAGAAGACGGTATGGTGGTTAGTTCGGTTTCACCAGGCACACCAAGTAACTTCTTCCAGTTCATACCCAACGGCGCGCAAACCGATGTTGAATTGTCAACAAATGGTGGCAACACGATTGGTACAAACGGAGTAAACTTTGTTTACAACGGCGGCGAATTGTTTGACATGGTAAGCGTAGTGTTGACAGTCGGTACAGCAGGAACGAACGGCACTAACGGTGGCTCGGTGTTTGAAGCTTATGATGCCGGTAACGTACTTGTTGGTACGGTTACAGTACCAAACGGCGGTGCAGTATTGGTCAACTTCCCTGCTACATTCCAAGACATTACCCGTGTCGTATGGCGTTTACAAGGAGGCGACCCACGTACTCGTATCGAAGAATTTACCTTCTTAGATAAGAGTGCCCCTGTACCACCCGGCAACTATCAAATTACTTATACGATAGGTGAAGTTCCGTGCCAAAATTCATTAACTCAGATTATTGAGGTAGTGCCAATTCGCAGCACAGAAATTGAAGACATCGAAGTTTGTCAGTCGCCTTCCGGTACGATTAACTTAAGTGCTATGCTTACGCCCACTACAACCCCCGGTGGTACTTGGTTTGTAAGTTCAGACAATTTGGCCATCACACCAACTATTACAAACGATGTATTGAACTATCAAATATCGTTTGTTGATGTGCCGCCTTATAATATAACGATTGAGTACAGCTTACCAACTATTGGTGGCGTATTTAACCCCGGCCCATGTAATCCGTTACCAAGCACAGCAGTTATCACCATTACCAACACAACGGAAACCGGTTATGACTTGCCCGATACTTGGTGCGTAAGCGATGGTCCGATTAACTTAGCCAATTACACCACTATTGGTGGAGGTACTTACTCCTTGGTAACCAGCCCCGAAATACCATTGGCAGGCGACATCTTCATTCCTCAAAATGGCCAGGGCTTAGTAGGAATAAACTACACTCCATTACCTAATGGTTGTGGTACACCTTCAACACAGTTCATCCAAATCATTGACATCTTAGATGTTACGATTTTAGATCCGGGCGATCCATTCTGCCCGAATGGTCCGGTCGTTGATTTGAATGCCTCTGTAACGACTTCTATACCTTATCCAGTAGGTACAGTGATGACATACATTCCGAACACAACCATCACAATACCTGCCGGAACGACGGTATTGTATAGTGTCGGTTCACAAGTGTTGTACGTCAATGCAAGTACCTTTACAGAGGGTGTCTTACAAGCTGTATCAGCCGGTACAATTAGAAGCCACGGTCCGGGTACTCCTGTTACTTATCCTAATGCGACAATGGTAACCTTGTTGAACGGTTCTACCATCACATATACAGGTGTAACAGTTGTTAACTCTCCTGCAACAGGTTTCTGGTATGGTGTCGGTATCACCAACTCACTCATCGGATTATTTGATCCGGCAGATGCAGGTGAAGGGGTTCATACCATTACTTATCTCATCAACCAATTCGGTTGTGTGGCGCAAGACACTATTGATATAATTGTAGCAGACGTTATTGCTCCGACATTCACTTCTTGTCCGGTTGTGAATCCTGTAAATACAACTTCTTGTTCAGGTTTCGTAGCAGTGCCTAATCCTACCGTTGCCGATAACTGCAACGGCATTGACCATGTGGACTTTGTAGCAGTACATACAGCAGGAGTATTCCCGGGGGGTGTTCCTCCCGGAGTTGGTACGACCATCAATTCAGGTATATTATTCCCCATCGGATTTGGCAATAACCCGCTTGCTCTATTCCCGAATAGCGCAGCGAGTGGTGTTTATCCTGTTGGTACAACCACTATTACATGGACGGTTTACGACTTGGCAGGCAACACAGCTACTTGTTCTACCAATATTTTTGTAATTGATAATCAATTACCCGGAATTTTCTGTCCGCCTGATGTAGTGAAAAATGCAGCTCCTAACCAATGTAGTGCCTCAGTAACAACACAACCGCCGTTTACAAGCGACAACTGTGGAGTGTTCTCTATCGCATTCACCGCACTCCACACCACCACAGTGGGTGGCGACCCGATTAACCCACCGGTAGCAATTGACCCGAACGGTGCAGCTCCTAACAGTGGCGCACCCGGTACGGTAAATGCCAGCGGAACTTATCCGGGCGGTGTAACCGTAGTAACTTGGACAGTAACCGATGCCAGTGGTAATACTGCAACTTGCAGCTTTACCGTCACCATTGTTGACAACCAAGCACCTATATTTGTATTCTGTCCGCCGAACATTACGATTAACACCGCAGTAGGTCCTCCCGGTCAGCTATTCTGTTCAGCAATAGCAACATGGGATACGCCAATTGTTAGTGATAACTGTAGTGCAAGTGTTGACCAAGCCATCATAGATGCTTATCAACAAGCTTTGGCAGATTGGCAAATCGCACAAAATGCCTTGTTTACTGCATCAAATACCTTACAGGCTGCCATTGCAGTGTTGAATGCAGCCCAAGTGAATTTTGCAGCTAACCCAACTAACCCGATTCTTGCAGCAGCGGTAGCACTTGCACAGGCGAATGTCAACTCTTCACAGGGTGCATTTAATATCGTGTTCACGCTATATACAAATGCGTACAACGCTCTCCTTGCTGCACAGGCTGCTCTTGCTGCTGCACAAAACGCAGCCGACTTGACCCTAACCAGCAACTACCAGCCGGGTACAGAGTTCCCCGAAGGTGTTACGACCGTAATTTATACGGTAACGGATGCCGCCGGAAATACTGCTACTTGTAGCTTTACTGTAACGGTAGTAGATAACGAGTTGCCCACATTGGTCTGTCCTGCTAACGTTACTGCAAACAGTATCTTTGGTCAGTGCTACGGATATGCAGCGGTTGGTTTACCCACCAGCTTATCAGACAACTGCGGTATCACCCAAGATCCGATGAACAGTTGGAACTGGGGACACAACGCTAGTGCTATCTATCCTGTTGGGGTAACCACCGTAGTTTGGTCTATTGTGGACATCAACGGCAATACAGGCACCTGCAGCATGACGGTTACAATTGTGGATGTAGAAGCTCCAACTATTGTGTTCTGTCCTGAAGATACCACGTTGCCATTCCCATATAATCAGTACTACGATTACTATACTGTAACCGCTCCTGGATTGTGTAGTGCCAATATCACGATTGCTCCGCTAGTAACGACCGATAATTGCGGTATTGCAAGTGTGGTCAATAACTTTAACGGCACCTCCAACGCTTCGGGCACCTATCCGCAAGGAACGACCGTAGTGGTGTGGACGGTTACAGATGTAAACGGAAATACAACAACATGCCAAACGGTAGTGCATGTAGCGGATAATCAACCGCCATCCATCACTTGTCCTCCGAATTTAGCAGTTTGTACTTCTGATTGTACGAACAATGCAACCGGCGAGTTTATTAACCTGCCCTTGCCAACTTATACCGATAACTGTGGCATCTCTGTGATAGCTAATAGCTTTACGGATCAAGCAGGCTCAACTGCACTGTTCCCATCGGGCTTTATTTATAGCGGTAATGGCACTTATCCTATCGGTACAACCAACGTTGTATGGACAATTGTAGATGTGAGCGGAAACGCCAACAGTTGTACGTTCTCTGTTACCGTTAACAAGTGTTGCCAAGCAGATGCAGGCACATTGACCGTTACCGGTGCACAGTGTCCGTTTGATGCCGTAGTGGCTTCTGCAACCGGCTTCCCGACTGCCTCAACAACCTGTTCAGTTGTTCCTGATCCTTACACTTACGAATACATCGTAACAGATGTAAACGGTGTGATTGTTGATATGAACACAACCGGAAACTTTACAGCACTTGGTGCAGGGTTGGCAGCAGGCAATTACACCATGTATGGTTATAGTGCCGGTGTGGTAACACCTCCGGTACCGGCTCCGGCTATTGGTCTGAACATCGGTGCTATCGGTTCTACAAGCATCGGTTGTTTTGACTTGACCAATGCCATACCGTTTGCAATTCCTGCAGCATTCCCTGCTGAACCATTAGTATCAAATATTTATGGGGGTGGTGGAATAGTGCCGACCTTCTACAACGTAGTTCAGATAGAAGTTTATGGAGGTACTCAACCCTATAACTACAACTGGACAGGTATAAGCGGATATGTACAATGGGCAATCAATCAAAATGCTACCAATACAGGGGTTCTCATTACGGTAGTTTATGCCGATAATGCTTCTTGGAATTTGGTAGTAGTGGATGCCAATGGTTGTTCTGACACTTCTTTAGAGTTTGATAACATTCCTGATCCAGTTAACCCATCTGCTCTACTAGATATCTACGACTACACCGTAGCTTCCAGTGCAAGCAACGTGGCAAACGGTTCGGTAACGGTTTATGTAGAAGGCGGCACACCTTGTGGTACCGGTCTTAACCAATACCAATACCTATGGTCAGGACCTTCAAACTGGACGAACCCATTAGGCGGATCTGTAAGCGGCAGTTCAAGCTATACTCTATCTAACTTGCCTTCCGGTTGGTATATCGTAACGGTTACCGATTGTAATAATCAAGAAACGGTAGGATGGTATTGGGTGCCCAAACAAATCCGTGGTAGAGGTAAATTGGCAGATGGACAAGCTATCACCGCTTACCCGAACCCATTTGATCATCAGACTACTATTGAGTTCACCGTAGCCGAAACCGGAAATGCCAACTTAATCGTTTACTCGATTGATGGCAAAGAGGTTGGAACCTTGTTCAAAGGCGAGGCTATTGCAGATGAAGTTTACGACGTTCAGTTTAATGCCGAACACTTGCCCGCAGGTATGTATATTGTAGAACTAAGTGCTGCCAACGGTAGCAAAGAACGCTACAAACTAATACTTGGCACCAAGTAAAGGGTGGCTGAATTAAAATAGCAAAAGGGCGGCACAAGCAATTGTGTCGCCCTTTTTGTTAATAAAAACGTGAAGTAGGAATTAGAATCTTTTACAAGTCTTATTTTACAAAGCTTTAAGGAGTTGATGTGTAATACCAACTATGATTTGATTTTACACCACGCATTTATTGCAAACGTCTTTAAAATCAACTCCTCAGAGGTATTTGTGTGGGTTATTTTAGATCGTGTAGTGGTATTAAATCCGGCAGAGAAAATATGGGCAAGGTTTTAAAGGGCTTTTACCAACTTGCTCTGTCCGACATTGGAACATATAAGTCAGTTCATTTCAGAACAAGCCATCCTATTGACTGATGAGTGCGTAAAAAGCATCTGTGGGTATGGGTACGTCTTCGAGGGAGAAATCAGGAGTAAAAATAAAACATAGACGGCATATAACCGCACCTTCTTGGTAAAACAGAGGGTGCGGTTTTATTTGTGCGCTATGTCAATTACTACATAATATTATCGCTGTTTTGTCAAAATTCTACGGTAGTGGTGATACTTGTATCGCCAAAACTATACTCCCTCCGATAAAAGTATCGGAGCTACGTAGAGGTATTGAAACGTTACCGACACCTTGTAATAACCGGCACTTATACTTCTTACTTGAGATTAGGTGTCGGTAACGTACAATAGCCCCAAAATGTCAAAGTAGGTATGCAAACCGCTAAAGTATCTATACAAACTGCCGATGTATCTGTGAGAAGCGAAAATGTAGGTGTACAAAATACTGAGTATCTATACAAAAGAGTTTTGTACCTATGCAAAGAGATGGTAGTATCTATGCAAAAGAGTTTTGTATCTATGAATATGGGAAATGTATCTATACAAATGGATGTTGTATCTATGAAAGATCATTTTGTATAGATGAAATGGGGGGTGTACCCGATAAAAGCGAGATTGTATCTATACAATTTGAGTTTGTATCTATGAAAATTGAGTTTGTATCTATTCTTTGCACTTTTCAAGCCTATCACCGGGGTTTTTAGGATGTTGGTCATTCCGATTATCGGGCTAATTCATCCGGGTAATCTTGATTTTATATTGTTGGATGTGGATGTTCGGGAGTAGTATTGATACGGATGTAAATATCCATCCATAGAGACGTTGCCTTCAACGCCTCTACAATGCAATACCACTCAAAAAACAACCGGCGAACAGGGATTGTTTAATCCATTTGACCGGAAATTTCCCCAAATACGGTTACTAAAAAAATTAAACTGCACCTTTTTGTCCGGCATAAGGGGGCGGTTTTATTTTTTGCGGTTGTTGAGACGGTAATATTCCGCTATGGCATCGGCAACGAAATGTTGGCAGTTTTTGAAGAACAGGTTGTAATGTCCGTATCTTTTTTGGGTATTGTTGATGGCTTCTTGCATGGTGTTGGGATTATAGCGGGTGGTAAAACAACGTTCCGGCGCACCAACTTCAACTACTCCGGCAACCCTGATTAGGGTAGCTTTTACCAAGCCCATGAAACTCTGCTCTTTGGGGTAAAACCCGATACAATTGCCATCTTGGGTTTTTATACAAACATGCCAAAAGTCTATCAATGGGATTTGGGGAAATTTAATACGCAACACGTTTATCTTGCTGATACATATTTCTACCTTGTTTTCCGCCTGCTGACTAATGGAGTCATTGTCAATGATGGGCGCAACAGTAAAATCATTGAACAGTTCCATAGCGTTACTTCGGGTAGTAAAATGGAATAACCCAAATAAGAGCAACAAACCCATAGTCGTAATCTTTGATACCGTGTTCATCGTTTTAAATGTTGAAGGGCTATTGAATATGGATGACTAAATAACAAAAAACAACTTACTGACATTGTGTGTGGCGCGATTTTCGTTACTCAACAAACTTTTACGGTGCATGATTCGTTAAACTGTATTAAGAACCTCTTTAACGCTAAACTACGGTTCCAATATATGGTTCGTTATGCAACACGCGAGTGGACAAAGGAAGATGTTGATGTGCTGATTGACACCACCATAGATGGCGGTTGCAGGTTAATCGTACACAATGACGAGGTCAATACGTTTGATTGGGTCATCAAAACCTTGATAGAAGTTTGCAGGCATACACCCGAACAGGCAGAACAATGTTCGCTCATCATCCACTTTAAAGGTAAGTGCGTGGTAAAAGAGGGTAGTGAAGAAGAGTTGAAGCCCATGAAAGATGCCATCATAGAGCGGGGAATTGGTGCGACTATTGAGCATGATGGATAATCATACAAATATAAACCGTTTCCCACTCCATTACTGCTTTTTTTCTTGTTTTTTGAGTTCCCGCTCTTGTTTTCGCTGTTCCTTCAGCTTGGCAAGGTCGCTGATGTATTGTTGATAGAGTTGCTTTGCCTTTTCATCGTCCAAAAGCCGGCTTTGTCTGAACTGTTTCATGTCTTTCAGAAAAACATCGGTATCAAAAACAATTTCTTGTGTATTAACGGCGGTATCTGAATTGGCAGATTGATTTTTCCCTGTCCATTTAAAAGCCCCATTGTTGTAGGAGTTCAACACAAACCCATCGGACAATTGTAACATCACCACGGTGCCATCTATAGCCGCCCAGCCGTTCCGTTTAATAGAGAATTTCGATTTGGAGGGGAAAACTGACCCTTTCTTCATATCGCTTTTCCATTGCTTAAACAGTAAATCCAATTCATAGCGGTAACTGCCATGTTGCGCGTCATAACGAATGGGATTGATAGCCGAATGCCAGGAGATAAACCAATGTGGCCGGTCGAGGGTAATATTGATGGATTTGAAAGCCAATGCTGCGGAAGCGTACAGGTTATTGCCAACCCCCTGAATATTGTTCTCGGTTGCCAAAGCCCCCTGCGTTTCGGCATGTTTATCCCAATTATATACGCGGTGACTGCTCTGTTCCGATGCAAATAGGTGTTGTGCGGAAGCGGAAAAAATGAGATAGGCAATAGTAATGGTGTACTCAAATTTGTCGCTCAACACACTGCACTCTATGGATTGGCAGCGCACCAAAAAAGCGGCATCTATGGTAAATCTAATCTGCCCCGTAGCGGGAATATAATTACCCTCCGAAACCGACAACCGGAACATTTGCAGTTTGTCTGACCGCCGTTCCGATAGAATATCAAAGCCGTTGATGACTACGGTATGTTGGTCAGCAATGGTATAGTCTTTTTTGGCATCCACCAATACCTCAAAAGAGGCGGTGTGCATATCGCCCAGATTTCCGGAGAAAGGAATTTCCTTTTTACCCGTTTGAATAGACACCCCATTGGCAGCAAGGTAGGAATAATAACCGCTAAACGTGCCGACATCAGGACCCAAACCCGTAGCGGAAGTATGACACAAAGTGGCGGTAAAAGGGAATCCGGTAAAGTCTAAAGGGTTTTCAATATAGCTGCCCAAACGGTTTAAGCGGTGGTTGTAGCTCCACTCGTGGGTAAACCCCCGCCAAAGCACGGCGGCATCGGCATAAAGGGTATCTTTTACCGATTGAGAAAGCAGGTTTAAACAAGGGGTTATGCTTAAAAACAAGATTACCCATATTACCCGCCACCGACTTGAACAAGTAGATAGCGAGGTGGAAACACTTTGTTGTATATGATTTTTCATCTTGTGGATATAAAAGTAGCAGTAATTGCTACCCATCAACGGATGTAAACGGTTAAATCTTTTACGGGGTTTTGTTATTTAACTATTTGCACAACACCTTTTTTAACCGGCATTCCGGCAGCGGTGATGCGATAGGTATAAGCACCTGCCGAAAGCGAACTGACATCGAGTTGGGTTTGCAGGTCGGATAGAGGGGTTTGCAGCATAAGCTGACTTTGCAGGTTATAGATTTCTAAAGATGCCTGATGCAAAGCTTCCGATAACTGAACAGTGAGTTGATGGGTTGCCGGTATCGGGTAAATATCCACC
Source organism: uncultured Bacteroidota bacterium (assembly GCA_937907475.1). Taxonomy (GTDB): domain Bacteria; phylum Bacteroidota; class Bacteroidia; order Chitinophagales; family UBA2359; genus UBA2359. Next base: position 11,555 of record CALCIK010000097.1, read on the forward strand.
GCCACACTTGTTCCAAATAGGGGAACAATACCCGTTGTGTAATCAAACAACACATTGTCTATAAACAAAGTACTGCCCACTTGTCCTTGACCTTCTCCGCCTGCACCACTCGACACGAGGACTACATAGACACTGTCGGGTTGTTCACTGGAGTAATATGTAAAATCAATTTCAAACTGTGTATAAGAAGTGGTGCTGTTTAAAAAGGAGGTAGCGGCTTGGGCAATAGTATCCCGTTTTCCGGTTTGAGGGTTATAACGCCAAAGTTGGGCAAAGACGACTGCCGAGTCGCCGTTGACCGATTCGTATTTATACCATCCGGTAAATCTTTCGGGGCGGCCGCCGGCAAACGGAATGCCTTCCTGTACGCCATTTATTCCTTGTGAAACATCAAAATCACCCAAATACAACAACCCTGCTATCAGGTTGCCAAAAAAGGTTTGGGTTTCTAAACGCGCGGCAAAAGCGCCTTCCTGGGCATCGGTGGTTTTCGTAACGGTTTGAGGAGCACTTAACAATGCCAATACGTTGAGGGAACTCCATCCGGTAGGCTGTGTATAAAGCCCGCCGGCCAAATCGTCCCAATCTTCAAAACCTCCGTTGACGAGGTTTTGGGCTTGTATGTTGTAAGAAATTAAAAGCAAAATGCTTAAGTGTAAAAGTAATTGTTTCATGCGTTACGAGTTGTTTTGGAAACTTAAAGGTAAACAGCAATTGCCATAGTTAGAGAGGGGGTATTAAAAATTCGCTCAACAACCGCTTTGTATCGGGTTATTTCAAAGAAAAACGTGGTTCAGTAAGCAATAGCGATATTTTTTTTGACAATTAAATTACCTTACAGCAGCAAATAGCATCAAAATCTATATTTTAGATGCAAAATTGCGAATTCGGAATTTGAGCGTGCAATTACTGCTAAACTGTTAAATCTCTTTTGCTATGGAAAACATAAATCACGATGAATTAGGCATTTATTCAAGTGCCCCCAAAACCAGCAGAAATTTTGTTCAGCGACTGACGAGTGTTTATCAATACTTGTTTTTGCAACCCAAATCCATTTTAATCGGAGATATTATTTGGGTATTGGTTGGTATAGGAGCGGTTACTTGGGCATTCAGGCATACGGGCAGCATTTTGTTTTCTATCATTGTTTCCATTGTTTTGCTTGGCGTGTCCTTAGCATACTCCCATTTTTTACCCCGTTTTTATATATGGTTTTCTGCCGTGTTTTTTGGCAAACCGGTGTTTGGTAAATTGGGCGGATTAGACAGACTCTCCTTTTTTACCTTGCTCAAATCAACGCCCAAAATGCGCATTGACCTGAAAGAATCGGAAAAGGAACTTGCCGACAGGTTTTGCGAGTTAGACAACGAACTGACCGAAGCCTTGTTTAAAGAGCGTTATTTTGCCCTTTACGGCGAACAGGCCGGTAAAGACGGGGCAGACATAGAAGCCCAATGGAAAAACTTGTGGGAGAATAAAATGCTGATGGTCGGGACCGGAAAGCAAACATTTCAAAGCATTCGAAACCCCGACAATCTTGCTTTCAGGATTATGCCAATGAAGCTGCAATATGCTTCCATGTTGATTAGCCCGTTTATTAAGTTTTTTCAACTGTTTGGCATTTGCTTAATCGTTGCTTACTTGGCCAATTGGGTGGCTTTACTAACCATTATTCAGGTGATGGTGGCACTCAACCTCATCTTATCCATCTTTTGGTACTTGCTATACTCTTACAACATGTCTGAAATTGCATTATTGGTGCCGGATGAAAGCACCGTTTCGCCCAATATTTTTCGTCAGTTTGCCGATAAAATTAAAGCACTGCAAAGCATCACGCTTAAACCCTTAAACATCACCATCGAAAACAGTTTTTTTGCCGACATACGAAGTTATCAATTGCGGTTCATCGGTGCTTTTACCCTACTGAACAGTTTGTATATAATGGGTTTGCTGTTGATAGTGATGGGTGCTCATGCCCTATTGATAGGGGGGCTTGTGGGGGCATCCCTTAATTGGTATTTATCTTTCGCGTTGGGCGCACTCCTATTGCCGGTTGCCTTTTACATCGGTTTTTATTTTATTTCGGTCATCATTCAGCATTTCAGAAAGGTATTGGGGTCATTGGTCGTAGGGGTTACCACTGCGGTTTTGCCCTTCTTTATTTACTACCTCATCAAAGGGCAATTACAGATTAACGAAGTTCAAAACGGTATATGGGCAGCCTTGTCGGGCATTACCACCATATTGAGCACCATTGTCGCTTCTCAATTCCGAGAGATATTGGAAAGCGAGCCTAAAAAAGACTCCGATAAAAAGTAAATCTTCATCGAACGCCTTGAAAAACCTATCGCACATCCATCTCATACCCCTGTTTCTCGTTAAAGGAGGTGTGCTTGTACAAAAAAATCAAACATGCAATTCACTCCCAAAACATTAACGGTTTATGCCGGATGGATGACCTTGATAATGCTTTTATGTTGCCCTTTAGGGTGGCTGAAGGCCGATACCTTTCGGATTTTGGACAAGGATAAAGATGCCTTGCAATGCCGGATTGACCTCATTCAACAAGCTCAAAGCGAAATACTGTTGTCCTATTATATCGTCAATGATGATGTGCTTGGTAATGCGCTGTTCTATCTGCTTGTCGAAGCAGCACAAAAGCGCGGTGTAAAAGTACATCTGTTGGTGGATGCTTTTAGAAGCGGAATCGCTAAACCCACGATTGCTTATCTCGAAGAAAACGGCGTAACAGTACAGGTGTTTAACCCCGGTAGGCTGTTTAAACCAAGGAGTATTACCCACCGCCTGCACGATAAAATTTTTATGACCGATGCCTTTAGTTTTATTACCGGCGGCAGAAACCTGAAACGGGACTATTATCAACTGGGGAAGGAATTTAATTTTACCGACCGCGATGTGTTTGTACAAGGTCAAGCACCGGTTTACGAAGCCCGAAAGCATTTTTTCAGCATTTGGAACAACGGTAAACTGTCATTTACCCGAAAAACCAAAAAACTGACCGACAAGCAACGCACAGAAATAGCACAACAGTTGCAAAACGCCATAGATACCTTACAAAAAACAGGCATTATCAAATTAACCACCCATACCGATTGGGCAAATGTGCCGCCAACTGCCTCGCCGGTCATGTTTGAGCACGATGATTTTTTTGAGCGAAAGGGCAACAAAATGGTTGAAACCGATGTGAAAGACCTGCGCAGTACCAAAGCATTTATCGGATTGGTCAATCGCGCAAAGTACAGTATTGAGTTTGAAAACGCTTATGTCATCCCAACCCGTAGATGGAGAAACGCCATGAAAAAAGCCATAGAACGGGGAGTAACCATCAGAATACTCACCAACTCTATTGCCACTAACGATGTGATGATAGCACAGGCAGCCTACTTGAACCAACGCAAAAAACTCTTAAAAATGGGGGTAGAGTTGTGGGAATACCAAGTGCCCAACAGAACCCTGCACACAAAAGCCGGCATTATTGACGACACCATTTCTATTGTAGGCAGTTATAATCTTCATGCCGTTTCGCAAAAATGGACAACCGAAGTGTTGGCATGGGTGGCCGATGCCGACATCACCCGGCAACACAAAGCAATAATGGACAAAAACCTCAAACACTCAGTACAAATCGGGACAAATAACCAAGCCATCATTACCCCTGAACACCAACCAATAAAACCCTCGTTCAGCCGTAGATTGCGCACTTTTTTAGCGCGGTATAGCTTGGCTTATGTGTTTGCATTGATTTGAAGATGCCCGCAAAAATAAATCTCTAAAATTCTTTTGCTATGTTATTCGGCAAGAGCCAATTGCTGTTTGTATCCGTTCGTCCAACCCCGTCTATTGAGAGTGCCGATGTGTATCTACCTTTACGTAGAACAAAAACTCATTATTGATGGAACATATTAATCAAGAGAAAGAAGATCAGATGCGTAAGTTGGTTTAATTAATCACAAATACCTATTTGAAAGTATTTTGTGGGACATATAGTAAGATTAAATTCCTCCCGATCTTCCTGTGAAAGACTGAATATAGTATCTATTTCAACAAGCGATATGAATGGCGGTGAAAATTCATCTTCCTTATCAATTTCGGGACAGTCAGTACCTCTATACCGCTCTTGCTGTAAGTAGGTTTTACATATTCTATTAAATTTAAGACCCTTTCCTTTTAGTCTGAATGCAATTGCAATATCTTCGTTAGCATTGGTATAGTATAGATCTCCGCCACAATAATAATTTGCAGTATCTGTTTCTTTGTTTTGATTTTGAACCTGTGAATAATTACCTAGATCATTTTTGGGATTTTTAAATCGGTTTTTAGCAATTGCTGATAAGGTATCTAAACCGCAATGTTCGCCAATACTACTTAAGTAACCCCAATCATAAAAAACGCTTTTATTGTACTCAGTAAAAGTTGTTTTTTTATAAAAATAATCTCCCCATTGGTTTAAAAACTCACAATCCCGTCAATATCAATGGGTTCAATTCCTCTTATACCGCCTTTATATGACTGCCCCTGTTTAAAACAAGAAATCATAACCAACAAGAAAAATAATACTGTGAATTTTTTCATGACAAAAAGTTTAGTTTTCCCAAAGGTGAAACTTATACCGATATCCAAGGCCTGTATTTTTCATCGGGTTCAAAATGACATTGCAGTGCTTCGGTAATAGCCTTTTTTAGCTCCTCCGTAGAATCGGCTTGTGTGATCATATCAAATCCAATTGCTTGAGCATCCCAAACACCGTTAGCATCTTCTTGAACAAGGAAAATTACTTCTGTCATGTTCAAGATTGCTTTATATTAACAATATAGAACCTCTTTCCCTGCAATATTAAGCATCTTTATGGAGATAATAGTTTTTAACTATTCCGATTTCTACAGTTTTAAAGTATCCGACATTTTAACACATCAATTTGAGAAATTGTGCATTCTCAGTTCTCTGCCGTTTGACCATTCAATGTAAGTAGGCCTATTAAAGCTCAAACCTTAGAAAAAGCATTGTCAGAATTTTATTTTTCTAAAAAGTTTTACCTTAATTAGTAGAATTAACAATAAAGTTGGTATAGCTTTGTCGTTGCAACATTAAATACCGGACCAAGAGGCACAGACTTAACTACTGATCACCTAATGATTCAACTTACTGCCGCTATGAAAGTGCTTAAATTCATAATCGTTTGCCTGCTGTGTCTAGGAATAATCACCTTCATCGTATTGCTTGTCCAACATTTTTCTAACTGATATAAATTGTGTAATGATGAAAAAGAACATGGGTAATTTAGACCGTATTCTTCGTTTAGTAGTAGCTGCCGTTATTGCAATCCTATACTTTACGAATACCATCAGCGGTACCGTGGCTATCGTTTTAGGGGTTTTAGCGATTATTTTCGCACTCACCAGCACCATTAGTTTTTGTCCCTTGTATTTACCTTTCGGCCTTTCTACCCGGCCCAAAAACGAGGCATAATAGCCGGATTGTAACCGGTTAAATGGGCAATCAAGCCGATATTGGGTGTCTTTTTTGACACACCTTGAAATATCGGCAACTGTTATTTGCAAAATAACAGAGTTGTAAAGCAATGCCCTTATACCGGCAAATTAGCACATTTCCAAAAGCAGGTTGTGTTTCGATAACTATAAATGCTCTTAAATTAAAGGGCATATTGTTTCGCTATGCTTACCGGTTGCTCCCGAAGACCAATAAACTTTCAACCCTTCTAACCACTATCCAAATAAGTTTAAACTAAATGCGCATCTTTTCCAACCAATTAAAATTATACGCCCGAACACTGATACTGTGTTGCGGTTTCGTTGCCTTATCCGGCATTTCAAACCAACTGACAGCACAGAACTGTACGGCAGGCTTTATGTTCACCATGAGTGGTCTAAGTGTTGATTTCATGGATATGTCTGTTTCTAACGGCGGCAGCCCGATTGTTTCTTGGTCATGGGATTTTGATGATGGAAGTACGTCTTCGCTACAAAGCCCAATACATACTTTTCCGGAACCCGATAAATACGATGTTTGCCTGCTCATACAAACTGCTAATGGCTGCCAAAGTGAATTCTGCCTTGAGGTAGAAACCTGCCAATTGACTATCAGTGCAACTCCCGGAACGATTTGCGATGCTGAGGGGCAAATCAGCGTTTCGGTTACCATTCAGGATATTTACGACTCCGCAAAAAACATCAACGTGTTTCTCGATGGGCAGTTGCTTCCCGGCAGTCCGTTTAACATTGACGATAATGTACCCGTCATTCTTTCACTAACCTTACCCGGAGACGGTTTAACTCATACCATAGAAGCTGTATCGGAAGATGTGGCCGGATGCCTTCAAAGTCTAAGTTTCGCTGTGCCGGATTGTTTTTCCGATTGCTTTCTTTCGGCCCTAAATGCGAACATCACCGGAGGGATGACCCATATTGTTACCATCAACGATAACTTTTTCAGTCCGCAAACGATTACGGTCAATGTGGGCGATATTGTGCGTTTTAATTGGGTGAACTCAGGTCATACCACTACCTCCGATGCTACTTCCGGACCCCTATCGTGGAACTCCGGCGAGTTAGGCGCAGGTGCTTCCTACGATGTGTTAATCACCAATCCCGGAACGCACCGGTATTACTGCATTCCGCACGGCGGCCCGGGTGGGGCGGGAATGTCGGGCATGATAGTGGCAAATTGTCCTGCCGGAGGATTATTTCCGGTACTCGTCAGCTTTAATACCTCGCTTGCCGGTGCCGCAGGTTATAACATTTTGCTCGACGGATTAGCAACTGCCGGCAGTCCTTATAATTACACCGGAACCGGTGCGAATACGGCAACCATTACCATTGCAGGTGATGCAGGGGTACACACCATAGTCGTACAAGATGTGGCCGACCCTACTTGCCAACCTGAAAGAACTTTTGTCGCCCCGGATTGCGGAGCAGCTCCGCCATGCAGCGTTTCGCTTTCTGCAACCCTAGAAGGCGGATGTGTGGGATTAAATGCACCGTATTTGATTACCATAAACGCTATCAACGGAAGTACTACCGGATTTAACTTGCTCATCAATAATGTTCCAACACCCGATAGTCCAATACCATACAACCCTTCAGGTTCAACAACCATCAATGCCCTGCTTCCAGGGAACGGGCTTGCTCAAACTATATCCATTCAGGATATGGGAGCTCCGAGTACTTGTATAGATGTCCTAACCCTCACTACTCCCAATTGCGCCCTCCCGTGCAACATCAGCAACCTTACCGCAAGCACCGGTACCGCTGCTACGCATATTGTACAGGTACAAGACTTTCAGTTTGTACCGGCATCAATCAACGTAACAGTAGGCGATATCGTAAGTTTTGTGTGGACGGGCGCGGTGCAACACACAAGCACTTCCGATGCTACTTCCGGCGATTTGTTCTGGAACTCTGGATTGCACGGCAACGGGTTTGTCTATGACGTGGTGG
>CALCIK010000098.1 GCA_937907475.1 uncultured Bacteroidota bacterium
GACATCGGGGAACTCTCGCCCGACATCGGGGAACTCTCGCCCGACATCGGGGAACGCTCGCCCGACATCGGGGAACTCTCGCCCGACATCGGGGAACTCTTGCCCGACATCGGGGAACTCTTGCCCGACATCGGGGAACGCTCGCCCGATAACACGGAATTATTTCACGACAGTGTTTTAATATTAAATAGTTGTTTGGGAAAAAAGGATTTTACCATTTTCTAACAAAGAATATTGTGTAAGGATATCCTTCTTAAAAGTGTAAGATTGATGGTGTAAGTAAATCCCCCTTTTCTAAAAATTCGCAATGACCTGAATTGCCTTCTCCGCTTCGGGCAGGAAGGGAAAGAGTGTCCAATCGTGAAACATTTCGGGTCCTTGGTGAAATTGGATGTTGCCGTTGGCGGCTGTTACTTTTTGAACAAAAAGGAGTGCATCTGGGTAAAAAATCTCGCTTGTTCCGCAAAGCAGCAAGATGGGCGGTAGCTGCGCGATATCGCCAAAGAGAGGAGAAAGGTAGGGATGGGTCAAATCGGCATTGCCGGCATAAGCAAGGCGCAAGGTTTGCAGTGCTTTTTGGCTGAGCATCACATCGGATTTTTCTAAAGCGTCAATATCGGGGTTGTTTAACCGCATGTCTAAACAAGGGGAAATGAGAATGACGCTGTCCGGCATTGGCAGGGCTTCATCTCTTAATTTCATGGTCAAGGCAAGGGCTAAATTTGCGCCTGCCGAGTCGCCGATGAAGCTGATATTGGGATGGGTGGCCAACAAATCGAGGTAGATTTGCTGAAGTTTTTCTAAAGCCACCGGATATTGGTGTTCAGGTGCCAAAGGGTAATTAACGGCGATGAGTGGATATTTTTTGGCATTGGCAATTTTGTCTGCCATCATCCAATGTAAAAAGTGGGGGCCGCCCACAAACCCGCCGCCGTGAATAAACAAATAAACCCCGCTGTTATCTACGTTGGGCGGGGTAAGGGTAAATACCTCGCATCCGTGCATTGTTGTATGATTTACCTTACAATGCCTGAGCAAAAAGGAGCGGGGGCGTTGCAGGTTCATATTTCTGAACCATCGCACCGATTGACCCACTGAACTATTATCGGGAAGTTTTTTGAACTTCAATATGATGCGATAGATGGAAGCAGCAGTAATGGGCATGGGGGTATTATTTTATTGAACAACTGTAAACCGCATCACAAAATATTCTCCATCGTCAGACCGAAGGTGGAGAAAGTACAAACCAACGGGCAGATGCCCGACAGAAAGGCAGGCATCGGTCAATGTTTGGTGAATAAGGCATTTACCGGATGCCGCAGCGATGACCGAAGCCTCCAAAAGTGTGGGCATGGCGGGTAAATTCAGACAAATTTGTTGCGCAGTAGGGTTGGGGTAAAGGGTAATTTTATCGGGCGATAGGGTAGGGGCGTTGGTAAAATCGTCCTGCAACAGCACCAATCCACCTGTTTTAGTGCCCAACCATATATTGCCGTTGCTTTCGGTGGTGATGGCGGTGATGTAAACATCGGGCAGGCCGGCGGTAAACGTTGTCCACCCGTTGCTTGGGGGATGGTAAACGCTCAACCCCGCATTGGTCGTACCTATATAAATATTGCTGTTAAACGGATTGGCGTAAATGTCGGTCGTGTTGTTGGAGGCAATGCCGGAGTTGGCGGTGGTAAAAACCTGCCATCCCATCCCATCGTAACGCCCAACTCCGTCTGTGATGGTGGTCATCCATTTCACGTTTTGTGCATCGGCGGTAATGGCAAGCAGCGTATTATCGGGTACGCCGGAGTTGCCCAAATTGAAGGCATACAACAGCCCATTTTTGCTCATCGAAACCAAACCGCCGTTGACTGTACACACCCAAATATCTTTCATCTGGTCAAAAATCACATCATTGACGTTGTTCAACAACACATCTTCGCCAATAGCGGTAAACAATTGCCAATTTATACCATCATAAGTAGCCAACCCGCCCGATAAACCGAGCCAAAGCTGCTGCGCGGCATCAAAGGCGATGCTTTTGACGTAATTGTCGGATAAGCCGGAGTTGCCGGTGTTAAAAATCGTCCAAACATTGTTGTCATACATTGCCAAGCCACCGTTAAAAGTACCAAACCATAAGCGGTTCGCTGCATCAATCGCAATGCTCCGCACACGATTATCGGGCAAAGGGGAGTTGCCGGTGGTATAAACCATCCAAGTTGACCCGTTAAAGGCAGCCAACCCATTTTCAGTCCCTACCCAAACCGTCCCAACGGCATCCACCGCCACACACCTCACTTCGTTATCGGGCAAAGGGCTGTTGCCGGTATGGTAAACGGCAGCTAACGTTTGCCCATGCAATTGTGCGGCTGATATAGTCAACCAAAGAATTATGGAATAAATAAAAGGGCAGAACTGCTTCATTTTCCAAACAAAAAGTTTTGTAGAGCGGAATGACGCAGCAATTTAGGGAGAAATTACCGGAATAGGGTAAAAATAACGATTTGCAGGAATGGTTAATGACTACTTCAACCCCGCCGCAAATTTAATTTCCTCTACCACACCCGGGTCGAGCAGGGTAGATATATCGCCAAGATTGGAAGCATCGCCTTCGGCAATCTTTCGCAGAATGCGGCGCATGATTTTACCGCTTCGGGTCTTGGGCAACCCACTGACCACCAAAATCTTATCGGGCTTGGCAATGGCACTGATGGCTTTGGCAACTGTTTGGCGCACTTCTTCTTTCAGGGCTTCCTCGTTCTGAACCATCGAGGTACATATAATATAGGCATAAATTCCCTGTCCCTTGATGTCGTGCGGATAGCCGACCACCGCCGACTCGATGATCATGGGGTGAAGGTTAATGGCGTTTTCAATCTCGGCCGTTCCCAGCCGATGCCCCGACACATTGATAACATCGTCCACACGCCCGATGATGCGATATTGCCCGTCATGGTCGCGGCGGCAGCCGTCACCGGTAAAATATAGGCCTTTAAAAGCTGCAAAATAGGTTAAACGGCACCGTTCATGGTCGCCGTAAGTGGTGCGAATCATGCCCGGCCAAGGGTGTTTGATACAAAGCAGCCCTTCCACCCCGTTTTCCGAAATTTCGTTGCCGGCGGTATCTACCAAACAAGGCTGCACGCCCGGCAAAGGGAAGGACGCAAACGTGGGTTTGAGGGGGGTAATGCCCGCCAAGGCGGAAATCATCATGCCGCCCGTTTCGGTTTGCCACCAAGTATCCACCACCGGACATTGCCGCTTGCCGATGAAACGGTGATACCAATGCCACGCCTCCTCGTTGATGGGTTCGCCCACCGTACCCAACACGCGCAAACTATCCAAACGGTGCGCCGCAACGGGTTCCAAGCCGTGTGCCATGAGCGAGCGAATAGCGGTCGGGGCAGTGTAAAAAATGCTGACACGGTACTTGTCGCAAATCTCCCAAAACCTGCCCGCATCCGGCCAAGTGGGAATGCCCTCAAACATCAGTGTAGTCGCCCCGTTCAACAGCGGGCCGTAAACAATATAAGAGTGCCCGGTTACCCAACCAATGTCCGCCGTACACCAATAAACATCGTGCTCGCGATATTGAAACACATTCAGAAAAGTGTAAGCCGTATAAACCATATACCCCGCCGTAGTATGCACCACCCCCTTAGGCTTGCCCGTGCTGCCCGATGTGTAGAGAATAAACAGCATGTCCTCCGCATCCATCAAAACAGGCGGACAATCTTTGTCAGCCTTGGCGGTTTCGTCGTGCCACCACACATCGCGTTGTGGCGTGAGGTGGGTAAACTGCCCGGTGCGCTGCAAAACAATCACCTTTTCAACGGAAGGCGTGCCCGCCAATGCCTCGTCAGCAATATCCTTGAGCGAAACCTGTTTAGCCCCCCGATGTAACCCATCGGCGGTCAACAGCATTTTACAAGCCGAATCGTTGATGCGGTCAGCCAAAGATTGCGCCGAAAACCCCGCAAACACTACCGAATGTATCGCCCCGATGCGCGCACAAGCCAACAACGCCACCGCCAATTCGGGCACCATGGGCAGGTAAATGCAAACGCGGTCGCCCTTGCCGATGCCATTGTTTTTGAGCACATTGGCAAACTCGCAAACCTTTTCATACAACTGCCGGTAAGTCCAGTTGACCCCCACCTCGTTAGGGTCGTTCGGCTCCCAAATTATGGCAGTCTTATTGGCACGGGTAGCCAAGTGCCGGTCAAGGCAGTTTTCGGTAATATTCAGTTTGCCGCCGGTAAACCACCGCACATCGGGCGTTTCAAACCCGCCTTCCAACACGCTATCCCATTTTTTGTGCCAATGAAAACTACCGGCAATTTCCGCCCAAAATGCTTCGGGATTTGCCACACTTCGGGCATACACTTCAAGATATTGTTCAAAGTTATTGATTTGAAAAGACATATCGGATGCTCGGTTAAAGGTATGAACAATGTTTTTGCGGTACGAATGTCATCAATTTTCGTGAAATGGTGGTTAGAGGGAGGTAAAAAAGGCATTTTTCACCCAAAATCCAACAGTTTCATCAGGTTAAGTACTTGGATTTAGGAAATATGCTATCTTTGGATGGGGATTTGGGAAAGAAGCGTTTGGTTGGAGCGAAGGAATGTATGGCTGGGTAAAATTCAACGAAAGATTGGTAATATATACATAACAAACTCGAATTTCCTCATGATTTGATAACACATAAACCCAAGTTGTATGAACAGGATGATACAAGTTTTTAGTTTGGTCATCGCAATGATGACCTGCCACTTGGAGAATACAACTATTTAAAATCGGTACATTCCAAAAGCCACCCTAATCCTGCATAATCAACTCCCCTTTCAGGTACAGCAAATTCAACTCTGCAAGTTTTAACTGATACAGGGCTTCTGTTTTGCGCACTAAGGATTGTTCATAGCTTTGTTGGGCTTCGCGCAACTCCAACGAGTTGGCAACGCCCGCCCTTAACCGCTCCAAGGCGATGGACATATTTTCAGTAGCGGCAGTCATGTTTTGGGTTTCCAAATCGGCCAATTGACGGGCAAAAGCGGCGGTTCTCATCCCCTGAACCCATTGCGCATCGAGCAACTGTTGGGTTTGCTCCAAACTAGTTTTAAGGTTTTGGATATTGATTTGGTTCACTGAAGCCGCCCTTTTGAGCGCACCTCCATTAAACAAAGTCCAATTGACATTGAGACCCACCAAAGGGCCAGTGCTTAGGTTATAGAGCGAAAACCCCGCCTGCGAGCGGTTGAAGCTAAAATTGTAAGCGGCATTCAAATCAACGCTGGGATATTTGGCGGCTTCAATTTCTTTTTGTTGCAAATGAGCAATTCCAATCTGTGTTTTAGCCTGCCTGACCAATGGATGTTGTTCGGTATTGAGTTCTTCGGGCAATACCCAAACCGCCTCCAGCATGTCAGCATCCAACACTTCAAAGGGCGTATCGGCCGTGCGCCCCATCGTCAGGTTGAGGTTTTCCTTCGTCTGCTCAATACTGTTCAGTTGGATGAGCTTTTGGGCAGCCTGAGCATTCACATCTGTTTGGGCTTGCAAATAATCCATCTTGGCACTCAATCCGCTTTCAAAACGCATCTTGTTCAGTTCGAGCCGTTCGTTGGTAATAGCCATCAGGGTGTCAATGTTTTTGAGCAGTTGATACTGTCTGACGAGGTCGAGGTAAAGGGTGGTAACCGTTCTCGTGGTTTGAAGCATCTGTTCCGACAGCACAGCTTCCGAAACGGCGACTTCTTCTTTCAAACGTTCGCGGGCAGCATACATCCTAAAACCATCAAACAATACCCAGGAAGAAAACAAGGAAAATTGTGAATTGGAAGAAAGTACGCCGGCGCGGTTAATTTCGTCCCCGCTCACAAACTTTTGGCTGATATTATTGACCAATACAGAGGTTCCCGCTTGCATTCCAACAGTTGGTAACATACCGGCTTGTCCGGGATGATTGTTGATATTGGTCGTTTGTACATCGAATCGGGCAAATTGAAGGTTGTAATTGTTCGCCAATGCCTGTTCAATGGCATCACCAAGGGTCAGCGTTTGGGCATTTATCGAAAGCGACAAGAACAAAAAAAGAGCTGCAGCGATGGGGCGAAGGAGGCGCATTGGAGCACTCATAAGGTTGTTGGAAGTAGTTATCAAAAGGTTAGAAGTCTAATTTAGTGGAAGGCAATTCAAAGGGGAAACCCAAAGATATGACTAATAGTCGTTTTCGGTTGAACCGTCAAGGGTGGGTTTCCGCCTGCTGATAAAAATATACATCACGGGGATGACAAAGAGGGTCAAAATCAAGGAGAACACAATACCGCCCACCACGACCGTGCCCAGCGGAGCACGACTGGTAGAAGCTGCGCCTAAAGATATGGCGATGGGTAAAGCCCCCAAAGCTGTGGCAAAACTGGTCATTAGGATGGGGCGAAGGCGCATGACAGAGGCTTCGATGGCAGCATTGACCTTAGTCGTTCCTTGCTTCATCAAAACGTTGGCAAACTCCACAATCAAAATACCGTTTTTGGTTACCAATCCGATGAGCATAATCATCCCTATCTGGCTAAAGATATTGACCGTTTGGTCGAGCAAATATAAGGACAACAATGCCCCGCAAATAGCCATCGGCACAGTCAACATGATGATGACCGGGTCAATAAAACTTTCAAACTGAGCGGCAAGAATTAAGAATATAAGGATGAGGGCTAAAATAAAGGCAAATCCGGTATTCGATGCGCTTTCGGCAAAGTCCCGAGATGAGCCGGTCAAGGCGGTGGTAAACGAGGTATCCAATACTTTGGCGGCAATGCGCTCCATTTCTGCAATGCCATCTCCGATGGTTTTACCCGGCGCAAGCCCTGCCGAAATAGTCGCCGATTTGTAACGGTTGAAGTGGTAAATCGTAGGAGGGCTGGTTTCCTCTTGAATGGTAACCACATTATCAATACTGATCAGAGCACCCTTGTTTGTTTTAACATAAATGTTTTTGAGGTCGGTGGGGTCGTCTCGATAGCCTCTTTCCCATTGCCCCAAAACCTGATATTGTTTACCGTTCATGTTAAAGAAACCAATACGGCGGTTACTGAAAGCCATTTGCAAAGCCTCCGACACATCGGCGACACTAATGCCCAAATCAGCAGCCTTTTCTCGCAATATCTCGATGTTTACCTCCGGTTTGTTAAACTTCAAGTCCACATCGGTTTGTTGGAAAACAGGGCTTTTTGCGGCTTCCTCCATAAAAGTAGGAAGAGCGGTTCTCAGTTTGTCAAAATTGATGTTTTGCAAAACAAAAGCCACCGGTAATCCGCCACGCCTGTTGGTAGAAATCGTTTGTTCTTGAATGGCAAAAACCCTCCCTTGCGTAAGAGACGAGGCATTTTTATTCATGGCGTTGGCAATTTCCGTTTGACTGCGAGTTCGCTCGGTAGGGTCGCTCAGAGCAATGCGGGCAAAACCGGAATTGACCGAGCCGCTTCCGGCAAACGAAGGAGCAGTAACGGTCAACAACACTGTTTTCTCGGGAACGGAGTCAATCACAAGTTGAGTGATTTGGGACATGTATTCGTCCATATAATCAAAACTCGTTCCTTCCGGTGCGCTGACCTGAAGCCTGAACTGACTGCGGTCTTCCAAAGGAGCCAACTCGGAGGGGATAACTTTGAATAAAAAGTAAATGCCCCCAAAACAAGCAATCAATAAAAGCAAGGCAAACCATCGAACTCGGGTAAAAAGGGTCAGCAATGTTCGATAGCCGTTTTCAAGCCCTGCAAAGAAAGGCTCGGTTACTTTGTAAAACCACGAATGAACGGGTTTCTTTTTGGTCAATAATACGTTTAATACAGGGGTCAATGTGAGCGAAACAAATGCAGAAATCAACACAGCCCCCGACAGCACGATGCCAAACTCGCGAAACAATCGTCCGACAAATCCTTGCAAAAAGATAATGGGCAAGAAGACCACGGCTAAGGTAATGGAAGTGGCAATGACGACAAAATAAATTTCTTCGCTTCCCTCGCGGGCAGCTTGCATTTTAGGCATACCTTTTTCCAATTTCTTGTAGATGTTCTCTGTTACCACAATCCCGTCGTCCACCACCAATCCCGTTGCCAAAACGATGGCTAAAAGGGTGAGGATATTGATGGTAAACCCAAAAAGGTACATAATAAAGAATGCCCCAATCAGCGAAACCGGAATATCTATCAAAGGGCGAATAGCAATCAGCCAATCCCGAAAGAACAAAAAGATGATGAGGATAACCAATCCAAAAGCAATAGCCAAAGTTTCCTGCACCTCGAAAATAGAACTCTTGATAAACTTGGTATTATCCAAAGCGATATTGAGGGTAAAATCTTCGGGAACATCTTTTTTCAATTGCTCGAACCGTTTGTAGAACTCGTCAGAAATAGCGACATAGTTAGAACCGGGCTGAGGCACCAAAGCAAGAGCAATCATGGGTATGCCCGATTCTTTTAGCACCGTCTCTTCATTTTCCGGTCCCAAAACGGCAGTAGCCACATCGCCAAGTCTAACCGGTGTATTGTTGTTGTTGGCAATGATCAGGTTGTTAAAATCGTTTTCGGTACTGAGTTTGCCGAATGTCCTCACGGTTAAGTCGGTATAGTTTCCGGCAAGTTTACCCGATGGAAGTTCGACGTTTTCCCTTTGAAGGGCAGCGACCAAATCGTTTGCAGTCAGCCCATAAGCCGTCAGTTTAGTAGGGTTCATCCATATCCGCATGGCATATCGCTTTTCCCCCCATATCTGTATGGTACTCACTCCGGGAATAGTTTGCAACTTTTCCAACAACACATTGGTAGCAAAGTCGGTAACTTGAAGTTGGTTGAGCGTATTGCTCCGCACGGTCATAGAAAGAATGGCATCTGAATTGGCATCGGCTTTTGATACCACAGGCGGAGCATCCAGGTCGGGAGGCAATTGTCTAATAGCTTGCGATACTTTATCTCGCACATCGTTTGCAGCAGCCTCCAATTCATTCCCCAATTCAAATTCCACAGTGATATTACTGATGCCCTGACTGCTGGAAGAGGTAATGTTCTTAATGCCGGGCACGCCGTTGATGGCTTTTTCAAGCGGCTCGGTGATTTGCGATTCGATGATGTCCGCATTAGCCCCTGAATAACTTGTCCGAACATTGATATTAGGAGGGTCAATAGCGGGGAAATCC
This sequence comes from uncultured Bacteroidota bacterium, assembly GCA_937907475.1. GTDB lineage: Bacteria > Bacteroidota > Bacteroidia > Chitinophagales > UBA2359 > UBA2359. The sequence continues at coordinate 9,188 of CALCIK010000098.1, forward strand.
CGAACCCCTAAAAAATAGAACCCGAGTAAGCCAAATAAAACAATGATGATGTTCATCACAATGGCCATGACCGGTCGGTCGAGCGATATACTTGGTAAACTCATCTTTTAGTTGGTTGGGCTACCCGATGTAGCGTTAATAATTTGTTTCAGTTGCACCTTGCCTTTATCTCTTGCCTGCATGATGCCGGTGGTCAGAATGGTATCACCAAACTCCAAACCTTGTAAAATCTCCACTTCCGACTCATTGCGCTGACCCGTTACAACTTCTTTCATTTTAACCACCCCGCCATTATAAGTTGCGACTTGTTTAAACCGAGTGCCCGGTATGACGCTTTGAGATGGGATGAACATAGACTTAGGTTTGGCATTGAGCAATATCTCCACATTGGCAAATTGCCCGGGCGAAAGCCTGTTCTTGCCATTATCAATCTTCGCTTTCGCCATCAGCGTTCCCGAAGTAATATCTATACTTGGGTTAATGACATAAATAGTGCCGATAAGCGTATCGGCAATTCCCGGAAACGCACAACGGATTTTCTGGCCAACTTTTATATCGTTGCTATATTTTTCAGGTACTGAAAACTCCAGTTTAAGAGGGTTGAGTTGTTGAAGTGTAGTCAGTACTGTTCCGGGAGTAATGACCGCCCCCACACTGATATTGCGCAACCCGATAACACCGGAAAAAGGGGCTTTAATTTCCGTCTTATCCAACTGGTTTTTAAGAATATCCAAGTCCGCATCAAAAGATTTAATTTGAGTAGTGGTCATATCATATTCCTGACGGCTTATCCCATTAATATCGAGCAATTTCTTCTGCCGTTGTTCTGTGTTGACCGAAAGTTGACGTTGTGTTTGTACTTTATTCATTTGTGCCAACAAGTCCGAATCGTCTAGTTTGACCAATACCGATCCTTTGTTGACAGACTTGCCTTCAGTAAAATAGATTTGAGTAATTTTTCCGTTCACCTCCGACTGTATTGAAACCTGCTCGTTTGCCGCCAACCTGCCGGATGAGATAATTTGGTTATTGACTGTTGTGGGTTTTATAATAAAACCATCGGCAACAAAAGCCATTGTTCCTTTAGGTGCAGTTGGAGCACCTGCCGCAGGCTCTTGCTTTTTGCAACTAATTAAAAATGTCAGGACGACAACCGTAGAAACAGTAAATATAGTCTTGTAAATATTGTTCATGAATGGAGAGATATTTCGGTGAAATTGAAGGGCACAAAGTAAGCAATTTTTACAATTGGATAGCACTAATTGAGTCGAGACAATCGGTGTTCAACCACTATTAAATCAAAATGTTGAGCCTATTAACGATTATTAACTACTTTACTACACCTAAAAGAGAATTTCACCCATAACAATCCAACATTTACCCGATAAAAATCGTTTGTAACAAACTCTTCAACAACTATTTAGCAAAGGCTTTGTTCTTTATTAGTTTAATAAATAAATCTATGAAACGACTATTTTGTTTTTTGTTTTTTGCTACCATAGCAACCCTGTTGATGAGTTCTTGTGCGCATGATTACGCCCTTCCCGATGACCCGATTGATAACGGGCTTCCTTGTGATTCAAGTATTGTTTATTTCCCCCTAGATGTCCTCCCGATTTTAGAAGCCAATTGTGCCTTCGGAGGATGCCACGATGCAGGCACTAAAGCGGAAGGTGTTCAGTTAGATACATACGTAAATACTATTACCACCGGTGAAGTTAAACCGGGTAATCCCAATAAAAGCGAGCTGTTAGAGGTGATAAAAGATAATAGCATGCCACCTGCTCCTTATGCTCAGATGAATGCGGAACAAGTAAGTATCATCGAAAAATGGATTCTACAAGGTGCAAAAAACCTGACCTGCACCTCCGATGGTTCGTGTAACACGACTGATGTTAGTTTTGCAAACATCGTTACCCCAATTTTGCAGTTAAAGTGTTTATCCTGCCATGCTGCCGCAGTTTATGTTGCTGTAGGCGGTGGGGTAGATTTGTCATCCTATAATGCGGTTAAAGCCCAAGCCTTAAACGGACGATTGTTTGGAAGTATTAGCCATGCCGCTAGTTACATACCAATGCCGCAAGGAGTATCACAATTACCCTTATGCGAAATCAACCAAATAAAATCTTGGATTGATGCCGGAGCACCGAATAACTAATCCCTCTATACTTTGTTAACCAACGCAACAGACCAAGCCTGTGCCGGCTCTTCAAACAGCGTTTTCGTGCGGGTCCATGTGGCTTTGAAAAAATCGGACTGACGGTAGTTTTGTAAACTTTGCTCGTCTGTCCATCGGCTATGGGTAAAAAAGGTGCAAGGGTCTTTGTAGTCTTGCCAAAGTTCTACCTCTAAACATCCTTCAAAAGCAACTATAAAATGTTTGTTCTGCTCAAACCATTGTAAAAAGTTGGAAATTTCAGTTTCCCTAAACTTCATTTTTACAATTCTTACCAACATTTTACAATGGTTTTTGAACAATATGAAGGATATAGTAGTCCCAAGCCAACAGATAAGGATGGATAAGATAGGGCTACCGGTATAGCACGAAGTATTTTAAAGGGAAGCTGCACTCAAACGGCTGTCTATTTTTTTGACCATTGCAGTCAACACTTGTTGAGGACCCACTTCAATAAATTGCGAAGCACCGTCAGCAATCATGTTCTCAATAATTTGAGTCCATCGAACAGGTGCGGTCAATTGTGCGATGAGTTTTTCTTTAATCTCCTCGGGGTCTTGTGTGGGGAGGGCATCCGTGTTTTGGTAAACAGGACAGATAGGTGCTTTAAACTTGGTTTCACGGATTGCTTTTTCAAGTTCCACCCGTGCAGGTTCCATCAAAGGAGAGTGGAATGCGCCATTGACCGGTAACTCTAAGACACGTCTTGCACCGGCTTCCATTAATCGTTCTTTAGCCAATGCGATACCATTCAATGTGCCGGAAATAACCAATTGCCCCGGGCAGTTGTAGTTGGCAGTAACAACTATTTCGGTATCAATGCTTTGGCAAATCAATTCAATAACAGCGTCATCTAAACCCAACACCGCAGCCATTCCCGATTCTTGTGCATCACAAGCCGCCTGCATGGCCATTGCTCTTTTATACACCAATCTAAGTCCATCGGCAAAATCTATGGAGCGTGCAGCCACCAAAGCCGAAAACTCGCCAAGAGAATGACCTGCAACCATTTCGGGTTTAAAATCCCGTATCACTCTAGCCTTAATGACAGAGTAAAGAAAAACGGATGGTTGAGTAACCCTTGTTTGTTTTAACTCATCGGCAGTACCGGTATCCATTAAGCGGCTTATGTCGAAGCCAAGTACCTTATCGGCAAGTTGAAAGTATTCTCTCACTGCATCGGCTAATGGGAATAACTGTTGCGCCATGCCGGGCTTTTGTGAGCCTTGCCCTGTAAAAATGTATGCCTTCATGAGTAATATATAGTTTAGAATGTGTAATCAACAGAAAGCATTTCTCTCCTAATCGGCCGGCTCAATTCAAAAAATACCGATAAAAACTTGACCGATAATTAGATTATCGGCAAACAGTACATTTCGGTACCCACAAAATTTAAAAGGAGAAAATTGATGAAAAGGCAAAAACAGGACAAAGTTACTGTCTTTTACTTTGCAAACAATTTTTTTACATTTTTTTTACAAAAAAACAGTGTTTTGACCTCAATTTGGTCATCATGGGTTTACAAAGCATTGTTATTCGCCATAGTACTCCACATATATATTCTCAGTTTCTACCAATTTAATACAATGGAGTTGGCAACCTGTAATGTGCGGATGTAATTGTTGCCATATTGCTTTTGCCACGTTTTCGGTAGAGGTAAACAGTCCATGAAGAAAAGGAACATCGAGGTTTAGGTTGCGATGATCTAAATTTTCAATGACATGCTCCCGAATGATGTCGCTCAAATCTTTAACATTGATGATAAAGCCCGTATGCGGGTCGGGAACACCTTTTACCGTTACAAATAGCTCATAATTATGCCCATGCCAATTTGTATTGGCACATTTGCCAAACACGGCATCGTTCTGCTCATCGCTAAAATTGGGGTTATACAATTTGTGGGCAGCGTTAAAACGCTCACGCCTTGTCAGGTACATCATGGCATTGGGGTTTGCTTTCAGCCACAAAGGTAAACAGGTTTAAGTGGCCTTGCAAGTAAATTGCCAATTAGCCACTTTAATATCAATATTCGTACATGTGGTGGGGACATGATTCACTTCTTTCACCCACCTGCATAATACTGGAAGAAAAGTAAACAATGAAGGAAGTGAGGATAAAAGCAATAAAAAAACGAAGTCTCTATCCTACATTATCACTGCCTTTGCCTTTGTCGACAACAGCTGAATAGCGAAACAAAGACAAGCCGCCAACAAAGAAAACGACACCTAATATGGTGGGTGCCATGATAGTGAATTTGCTTCCTTCCATATTTACTGTTCCCATAAATGCCAGACAAGCGTAAATCAATAGAAACATACCGGCAACGGTAAGTAAGACGGCGAATATTTTAAGAGTGTTCATGTTTTTTGTTTTTGGGTTATGACTTTGTAAATATTAAGTGTGCAATGTAAAGATATGCAAATCCTGAATATAAAGTTGAATTAACGATAAGAAACAGCAATATTAACTAAAAGTAGTTGGAGAAGGGGGTTGGAATATGGTTATTTGAAGTTGTTAGCGTGAGAACGCCGGAGGTATAGGTTTTATTTCCGCTTTGCTTGCATCCGTTTCATTCGCGTTCCAAAAGAATTGAATGTGGATGATGCTGATTTTTAAACGCGGATTTATTTATTCCCATTCGGGTGTTAGATATCAATAGTTCGTTAAAAATCAGTGAACTATTGTCATAATTTACCCTTGTAAAATCGCGATAAAGGTTGGTTATCAATTTACCATCGAAACCTTTTTACCTTAATAATAACATGACATCAAGTAAATTAGAAAACCTTATTACCTCGTATGTTTGCCCCAGTGATGCAAAGTAGTGCTTTTTAAGA
>CALCIK010000099.1 GCA_937907475.1 uncultured Bacteroidota bacterium
AAACTATCTCGGCTTGTTGTAAAAATTTAATACAGGAATGTCTATGCCAGCAAATTAAAATTTAAATTATGACTATACGAGATGTATTTAACTCATTACCTCAACGTTTCCGTCCTGAAAAATCATTAGATTTTAAAGGCGTGTTTCATTTTGATCTCACAGGCAAACATGCAGCTCAATATACAGTTAGTATAGAAGAAGGTGTTTGTAGTGTAAGTTCCGGTTTAATTGGTCAACCGGATTGCATCATCAAAACCGAAGTAGCCTTGCATTTAGATATTGAAGCAGGTAAAACTAATCCACAATGGGCATACATGACAGGCAAGGTAAAAGTAAGCAACATTGCCACTATGATGCAATACATGAAATTATTTAAACAGTATAAACCTAAAGAAACAGCTACTATTGAAGCGTTTGAAAAGCCTTCACAAAAAAGTACACAAACACAAAACCGAAAAAAGAAAAATGGCCCATTGCAAGGAATACGAATCTTAGATTTAAGTCGCTTATTGCCAGGGCCAATGGCAAGTATGCTTTTGGCAGACTGGGGCGCGGATGTCATAAAGATAGAAGATTCATTTTCGCCCGATGATACTAGAAACTACCCTCCTTATATAGGTAATCAATCAATTTATTACTTAGCTGTCAATCGTTCTAAGAGAAGTTTAAAACTCAATATTAACAGTGTAGAGGGTAAAGCTGTTTTTTTTGAGCTGCTTAAAACAGCTGATATTGTTTTAGAGTCATTTCGCCCGGGGGTGTTAAAACACTTCGGCATAGATTATCAAGCAGCTAAAACAATAAACCCGCGTATAATTTATGTTTCGGTAACTGGATATGGTCAAAATGGTGAGTACGCTAAAAAAGCAGGACACGATATTAATTACATCGGATATTCAGGGATTTTAGGATTAAATTCATTTAAAGATAAGAACCCGGTAATTCCGGGAGTACAAATTGCAGATATTGCCGGAGGGTCTTATATGGCAGCAATCGCCTGTCTTTTAGGTTTGCAAAATCGACAAATCACCGGTATGGGCGACTTTATTGATGTTTCTATGCTCGATTCCTGTTTACCATTAATGAGTTTACCTTTAGCTGAATATTTTGCAGGTTACCCAAAGGAGCAAACTGACACTGGAATATTGAGTGGTAAAATACCTAATTATAATGTTTATCAATGCAAGGACGGAAAATGGTTGACATTGGGGGCGTTAGAACCTAAGTTTTGGGCCGGATTTTGTAAATTAATAAATCGTCCGGATTGGATAAATGCTATAATACCCGATTCGCAAGTTGCTGAACAGGTGAAAACTACATTAACCGAACTATTTGCAACAAAGACAAGGAAAGAGTGGATAGCAGAAGCATCCGAATATGATATTTGTCTAAGCCCGATACAATCAATTCAGGAGGTAGTTGATGACTCGAATTTGCAATCTCGAAACATGTTTCGGACTCATACTCATTCCGACTATGGTAGCATAACAACCATCAATCAACCTTTAAAATTTAGCAATATAGAATTGTCTGAAGGGTGGGCACCACCTTTATTAGGAGAAGACACTAATGCTATTTTGTCAGAAATAGGTTATTCTTTAGATCAAATTGAAGATTTGAAAACAAAGGGCATATTGTAATTTAGTAAGAAGCATTGCAATCTCATTTTTTATCTTAGGTAAATTTTATAAAGTGCTAGTTGTCAAACGTTTTGTTTGACTTTTTGTACATTTCTTCTATGATGCTTATGACTTCTAGCCCTTCTTCACCACTTGTGGCAATTGTGGCAGTTCCATTTAGCGTGTCAATAACGTTTTGAATTACTTTATCATGATTTGACATAGAGCCTTTATACGTTCCGTAGTCATTTGCAGCATTGCCTAATGGCAAATTCGTAATTTTGTAATCTTCTATACATTGGTAATCTATCGTATTTAGATATTGTCCGCCAATTTTAACCGTTCCTTTTTCACATAATAGAGTAATGCTACCCTCCATATTTTGATTGTACGCTGATGTGCTAAATTGAAAACTAACAATTGCACCGGAGAGGGTTTGAAGCAAAAAAGCTCCGGAATCTTCAAATTCTGTAAGGTTTTTGTGGGTAGCGTTTTGAGTAATGCCACTGATACAAGTTAGGTTGCCTGCCAAAAAGAATAAAATATCAATAAAGTGGCTGCATTGAGTAAATAGACAACCTCCGTCTTTTAATTTTTTACCTCTCCAATCTGAGAGTAAGTAATAAGCATCATTGCGATTCCAAAAGCAGTTAACCGATATTTGGAGTATTTTACCTAACACACCGTTGACTAATAATTGTTTTACTGCCGCAACAGGTGGATTATATCTGTTTTGTTTTACAACAAATAATTTTTTTTGCGCTTGCTGTGCAGCTAAAATCATTTGTTTACATTCTACGACTGACATTGCCATCGGTTTTTCACAAACTACATTCAGATTTGCTTTCAAGGATTCAATAGCCATCTCTGAGTGAAGGTAATTGGGAGTACAGATGTTAATTACTTCAAGGTCAGGATGATAGAGTATTTGGCGGTAATCGTTGTAAAAGGCGACATCGGGGATGTACTCACGTATTTTCGGTAGATTTTGATCGTTAATATCACAAACAGCTAAAAGTCGGGCATTTGGATTTTGCCATATATGCGTAGCATGTCTTAGACCTATGTTTCCGATGCCTATTATAGCAAAATTAACCATGCTTTTTTTGAAGATAAAGTGAGTAAAGAATAGATGAGGGAAGATAGTTTGATTTGGTTGTACGATAGGAGAAATAATCAGAAGTACCAATTATTACGATATTGTAAAGTAGCCATCAGTATAGGTGATTTGACCGTTATCGGTCATCCAACGAATTGTTTTTAGTACTTCTTCTTCTTTATATTTTTTTAGTTGTGAAATAAGGCATTTAAGATTACTTGGTTGGAATTTCAGATATTCAATGATAGCTTCTGAAACCTGCTTTATTGTGCTTTCCTGTACTTCTGATTTGTTGCGCTGTAAACAAACATCGCAAATATTGCAGGGTTGACTGTTGAATTCTCCAAAATATGTTACTAATTGTTGGCTTCTGCAAATCAACCCGTTTTGTGCGTATTTTATAGCTGCCTCCATATTAGATTGGCGAACTTTTTTTCTAAAAGCAATTAGTTTTGTATCTATAAACAACTTTTCATAGGGCACTCTTTCTCTGGTAAAAATGAGTTTCGGCTTGTCTGTTTGAGGAATGTAGTCAATAATTTGGTTGCGGTGTAAAGCGATAAGCGTGTTGTGAACATACTCTTCGCTTGTATTTAGAATTCGAGCGAGATGGTTTTCGTTTATATCTGTGTAATGGTCAAAAAGTCCACCATAAGTGCGTAAGAGTATTTTAATAAATGGTTCTAATTGTGGATTTCGGAGTTGAATATCATAAAGACTTTCATTTGGTACCTTCATAATTAAACGGGAGGAATTAAATACAGCATCGGTTGTTTCGATATAACCGTTTTCTTCCAAGATTTTTAAGGCATAGTAACATTGTATTGACGGTAAATTGTGTTTTGAAATAAAATGTTTGATGTCAAAGTCGAATCTTTGTCCTTCACCTGCACCCATCGCCAGATTGTACTGAGTGGAGAGGAGGTGGTAGATTTGTTGTACTGTTTCTATGGGAGGGAAACTTAATTGAAAGTTTTTCTCTAGCGAAATGGCATCGGAATTATTGAATAATAATACAGCATAGGCTTTTAACTCATCGCGACCGGCTCTTCCGGCTTCTTGAAAATATGCTTCCAAGCTATTTGGTAGGTCAAGATGAATAACCAAACGAACATCAGGTTTGTCAATGCCCATACCGAAGGCATTAGTACATACAATAATTCGGATTTTGTCTTTTATCCAACCTTCTTGTTTGATGTTACGGGTTTTTGGGTCTAGTCCGGCATGGTAAAAGTCAGCCTTTATATTGTGTTGCTTTAATGCTTCTGCAATATCTTTGGCTCTATTGCGACTTCGAACGTAGATGATGCCGCAACCGGATACTTTTTGAAGGATGTCAATTAATTTTTTAAATTTATCCGCTTCGTGAAGTACAGAAAAGGAAAGATTATTCCGGGTATAACTTTTTTGGAAAACATTCGCAAACTTATTAAAAAGAAGTTTTTCCTGAATATCGGCTTTCACTGTTTTCGTGGCAGTAGCAGTTAGAGCTAAAAAAGGAATCTTTGGTAAATGTTTTCGAATATCTGCAATTTTTAGGTAGGAAGGTCTGAAATCATAGCCCCATTGAGAAATGCAATGTGCTTCGTCTATTGCTACAAGATTGATTTTCATTTGAGTTAATCTTGCCTGAAACAATTCAGTTTGCAACCTTTCGGGAGCGACATACAGAAATTTTGTTTGACCATAAATGCAATTGTTTAAAGCGCGTTCTATTTCAAAACTGCTCATGCCGGAGTGAATAGCTTCTGCTTTTATATTGCGATTCCGCAGGTTTTGTACTTGGTCTTTAATAAGTGCAATGAGCGGGGTGATGACTAAGCAGAAGCCGTCTAATGTCATTGCCGGCACTTGAAAACATATAGATTTACCGCCACCGGTAGGTAAAAGTGCTAAGGTATCTTGACCGTTTAAAATGGAATTGATAATTTCTTCCTGTAAAGGTCGAAACTCTTTGTAGCCCCAATACTTTTGTAAAATTTCCTTTGAAGTCATATTGAATTAAAACCCAAAGGTAAGCAGATAATAGTAAACGATGCCGATTACAAGGCACAAAAAGGGGGTATCACAAAATAAGTAGAGATTTGTGTTCTATTTTTTTGCAAGATTGCCAATCGGTAAGATTTTTTTTTGCAATTTTGCCCTTCAATAAGAAAATTGTAAAACTAAAATAGAATAACTATGAGCAAATCATTACATGCTCTTTTGGTAGCACTGATAGCACTCGTTTTTGTAGTAGGATATACTCCCTCCTACGCACAATTACAAGTTGACGGGGCGGTTACTGCTGAAGATCTCGCACAATTGTTGGTTGGAAATGGGGTAACTATCAGCAATGTTGACCTAAACTGCCCTACGGGTGCATTTGGATCGTTTAATGGTGAAAATACTAATCTTGGATTAGGGTCCGGGGTATTGTTGACATCAGGAAGTGTTAACAACGCTGTTGGTCCAAATAATAACGGAGGTACTACTACTTCTTTAGGGACTCCCGGCGATTTGGATTTGGATGCGATTACTTTGGGGGGCACTCAAGATGCTTGTGTATTGGAATTTGATTTTATTCCCTTTGCGGATGAAGTTAGTTTCCGCTATGTTTTCGGGTCGGAGGAGTATTTGGAGTATGTTGGCAGTTTTAACGATGGTTTTGCTTTGTTTATCAGTGGTCCCGGTATTGTTGGTCAACAGAATATTGCCTTTATACCCAGTACAACGACACCGGTTACGATAAACAATGTTAACAACGTTACGAATAGTGAATACTATGTTGATAATGGAACCGGTTCACCGGTTGACCCTGAATCAACTATACAATATGACGGGTTTACGGTAGTATTAACTGCCATTGCAACTGTTATTCCTTGTCAAACCTACCACCTTAAAATTGCGGTTGCAGATGCTTTGGATACTGCTTTAGATTCCGGAGTATTTATTGAAGAAGGAAGTTTAAGCACAAATTTTATAGTTGTTGAAGCTTCAGCACTTGCTCTTACCAGTGCCGGTTTTGATACTGCGGTAGAGGGTTGTGTCAATGGATTAGTTACATTCACCTCTACTGAACCCCTTGTTGAGGATACTGAACTTAGCTTTACCCTTGGGGGTACAGCTGTAGTAGGTGAAGATTATTTACCGGTCAATACTTCATTTATTATGCCGGCAGGTACGACCAATTTTACAGTACCGATTAACGTTTTGGAGGATGGAATACCGGATAATGATGTATTGGAAATTATTTTCGCCCTTAACTTTGCTTGCGACACGATTATACAAACGGCATTCTTGAATATAGCCGATGTATTACCTTTGACGGTTTCACCGGATGTAACGCTTGAGCCCGGACAAAGTACAACTCTTTCTGTTAGTGGTGGAGTACCGAATTTACCAGAAGTGGATCCGGCATCCGGCAATTATACTTGGTCGCCTGCTTCCGGTTTAAGCAGTACTACTTCCGCTAATCCTACTGCTACGCCTATCCAAACAACAGTTTACACCGTTACCGCTAACTTAGGTGATTGTGCAATTTCACAACAAGTAACCGTTACGGTTCAAGTTTGCGACCCATTGACAGACGGTCAAGCCGGGTTCATTACTACTGATGTAGATTTTGTTTGTGCAGGTAGTTCAGTTACGGCTACTGCTAACGGAGCGGTATTGAATGTTGTAGATGGAGTAGCCGATGTATTGGCTTATGTCCTACATAATAGTCCCAACAGCGATATTACCATTCCCGGCTTTATCCTTTACGGGGCAAATGCTACCGGAGTATTTGATAATGGAACTTATCCAACAAATCAAGTGCTTTTCATCTCTTCAATTGTTGCAGATGACGATGGTACCGGCTTTCCCGATTTAACCGATCCTTGTATTTCTATCAGCCCTGCCTACCCGATTGTGTTTTTAACTCCTGTTCAAATAGTTGTGAACGAATCTTGCGATTGGTTGACCGGAGATTATCATATTGTTTTGGCGGCTTTTGGCGGATATCCTGCTTATAACCCTGCCGGCAACTATAATTTTACCGGTGATTATTTCGGATCTCTTGGCTTTGGCGAAACTATTGAAATTATTATCCTTGAGGGTGTTGCTACGAGCTATAGTTTTAGTGCAACTGATGCGAATGGTTGTGTTGCTGCTAATGTTGACGAAGAATTTATTTGCTACAAAACCCCAATCGAGCTATTGAGCTATACCGGTAAAGTGTTAAACACCGGCAATATGCTTACTTGGGTTACCGCTACTGAAACGGATAACGATTTCTTCACCCTTTCACGGTCTATTGATGGGCAGCATTTTACGGATATTGCTACCGTTGACGGTGCCGGTACGACAGTTTTACCTGTCAATTATGAGTATTTAGATAAAGCTGCTCCTAATGGCATTAGCTACTACCGCCTAAGTCAAACTGACTTTAACGGACAAAGCAAAGTGGCAGGTGTGGTTTCGCTTCATCGCACTTCCGATACTGATAAGCCTATTGCCTTCAACTTTGTTGCTCCTGTTCCTGTGATTGATGTTGCCCAAGTTTCTTTTACCAGTGTCAATGCCGGTGAAGTGGCTGTTCAACTTTATGATGTAACGGGTAGAATGGTTAGTAACCAAACGGTTATGGCTATCAGCGGGAATAACAGTTTTGTGATAGATTTATCTGCTGCCAGTGCAGGGGTTTATTTCCTTACACTAACCAATGATACGGACCTTATCAGCACTAAGTTGGTGAAACGATAGTATTTGAACATCTAAATTCCTTATTTATAATTTAGAAATAAGGTAATCCCCGAATGGTGAGAAGTTGCTATTCGGGGATTGTCTTTTTTATAAACCCCTAAATTTCAGAGAATGACTTATCAATGCGAGATTATTCCCTTTGGGTCGGAACTTTATGAACAAACTGTTTTGCTGCGCACGGAAGTCTTACGCAAACCATTGAACCTTGTTTTTACCGAGGAACAATTGGCGGCCGAGGTAGGGCAAGTTCATTTCGCTTGTTTTACAAACGACAGTGAAGGAGATAGGGAACTTGTTGGATGTTTGATTTTAGTTCCCGATGAAGTTAATAGTATGGTGCAGATGCGTCAGGTTGCGGTTGCGTTTGATAAGCAACAACAGGGGATAGGCCAGCAATTGGTTCGATTTGCGGAGGATTGGGCGATTGATGCAGGGTATCAGACTATCTTCTGCCATGCAAGAGATGTGGCAGTTCCTTTTTACCTCAAATTAGGTTACCGTATTGTCGGTGAAGGGTTTACAGAGGTTAGTATCCTTCATTATTATATGGAAAAGCATCTTTCGCCTGCCTAAGAATAGTAGGTTTTAGAGGGTATTTTGAATTTGCCCGGCTTGGTTGATAATTGCTGAAGGTTACTCATTATTGAGTAAGAGATATTGCTCTATTCGGTCGAGCCTTTTTATCAGGGTTTCGTTTTGTTGTTTGAGTGCTTCGATTTGTTCTTGCTGTTCTTTGATGGCTTGAATGGCAAGAATGGTGAAGTTCTGGTAGGCGATGGCCATGGATTGGTCATCAGATTTGGTATAGACGGCATCGGGGAATAGGGGCTCGACTTCTTGAGCAATAAAGCCGATACTTTTTCTATCGTTGGGCTTATTGTCGAGGTAATTGTAGGAAACGGGGTTTAATCGTAAAACACTTTGGAGGACGTTTTGCAAAGGTGCGATATTTGATTTTGCTCTTTTGTCGGATAGCGTTACCATACTGCCGGTGGTATGATCGAGATAGGCTTTAATCGTGTCGTTATAGACGAAGTTGAAATCGTTGTTATTGTCAATGCCTACCTGCCAACGGTTTGTGTTGGCTTTTCTAGTAAAGCGCAAACCCCCGCTACCATTTAATGGAAAAGTATCGTTGCTTTGTTTGATGTGCAAATCGGTTAAAGGCATTTGCAATCCTATACCAACTTTAACGGCATTTGTATCCACACCACCTAAAACAAGGGTGTTACTATCGGCAGCGATGGCATATTTACCAATGGCAATAGCATTTATCAGGTTATTTTGGGAAACATTAGCTTCAAAACCTATTGCGATATTGTAATTGCCCAGAGTATTGAAGGAGAGCGCATTTTTACCAATGCCAATATTTGAATTACCTGATAGGTTGTTAATAAGAGCGTTTTCACCCAAAGCGGAATTGTTGAAACCTGTGGTATTATTGTTTAGCGCATCTTCACCAATTGCTGTGTTACCATAACCTATCGTAGTATTTTGTAGTGCCCTGCTTCCAACGGCGGTATTGTTAAACCCGGAAACATTATTGTGTAGCGCATTATAACCTGTTGCAGTATTGCTGTCGCCGGTGGCGTTATTCATCAATGCTTGCGCGCCGTGAGCAGTATTTTGGTTGCCGGTGGTATTGTCTTTTAAAGCGGTTACTCCTGTGGCAGTGTTAAAAAAGCCTGCATTGTTTTTGTAGAGGGCATCGGAACCTATGGCGGTATTACCTTCCCCGGTGATGTTGTTGTAAAGGGTGTTTGCGCCGTGTGCGGTGTTGTAACTGCCGGTACTATTGGTGTAAAGGGCGTTTTCGCCAACAGCAGTGTTGAAGTTGCCAAAGGTGTTGGTGTATAGAGCATCAGTACCAACGGCTATGTTGTGGCTTCCGCCGGAATTGAAAAAGAGTGCGCCGGCACCGGTGGCGGTGTTGTTGAACCCGATGGTATTGGTGGTTAAAGCGTTGGTGCCGATGGCGGTATTGTTGATGCCGAAGGTAGTTTGAAGCAGGGCTTGGTGTCCGACACCTGTATTGTTGTTTCCGTTACCGACAAAATAGTTTGAGGCGATGGCGGAGTTGTTGTTTTGCTTTTTAACCCAGCGGGTGTTTTCGGTGTAAAAAGCGTAGGGTACGGTAAGCAATTGAGTTGTACCCATTTCAACATAAATACCGTTGTTGGTAGCCGATAGCTCGGTTTTAAGAAACTTTGGCAAGCCGTCTGCCCAAGTGATGGACTCCATCGTGTTGTAAACAATTGTTCCTTGACCGATGGTTAAAGTGAAAAGCCCGAATTGATTGGTGGTAGCGACATGGGTTTCGGCGTAAAGGACATCGCCGTTGGGATTATCTTGGATAAAGCTGATTTTTATACCGATGGTTTGATTAGAAAGGACTGCTTCACCATTGGTACGGGCTATGGCTTGATAACTGATACTTTGAGGAGTTTGAGCGTAAGAGGATAGCTGAAAGCACAAAATGATGAAAGAAAAGATGAGGCGACGCATGTTGTATCGGGTTTAGAAGTAAGGGATTGTTGGAAAGCAAGCACAAATATAAATACAATATACCTGTTGCCGTTCAGAGTGAAGCAAACTTGACTAAAGGAAGTAGTTGCCCGTTTTAAAATAAATGGGAATGGTTGAAAAGTTGGAAGTTACATGCACAAAAAAGCCTTCCGCAACTTGACGTTAGGGAAGGCTTAGTGATAGGAAATCTAATTACCTATTTTGTTAAACATTTTAAAGAGAACTCGCACAAACCGAAAGTGTAAATTGAGATTGCTAAAAACCTCAAAGGACACGCTTGAGGCCGCTGATAAGCTTCGGTAATCTTCTTGTTTTTTGCATTAATCAAAAAAGCTCCGTGTACTTGAGAGTTGAAGCCCGCCCTACGCTCTCTAAGCTTACCTCAATTTTTGTAATGTTAGATTTTGAACCTTCAATTTAATTTGGCTTGTTCGAGTTCTTTTGACAATTATCGGGGTTTTGTTAGAAATGACCAAATTTTTATCGAATTTTTTTTCAACAAAAGGGCTTTTTTGGGCAAATTTTAACTTATGACCGTCTGATAAGAATAAGAATGTGCTTAAAACTAGGCAGAAACAGATTGTTAAAGATAGCCTCTTAAGAACCTAATAACTCGGCCAATTTGGCTTCCAATGCAGGTCCTCGCAAGTTTTTGGCTACAATTTTACCATCCTTATCAATCAAAAAAGCGGCAGGGATAGAGCGAACGCCATAAAGACCTGCTGCAGATGATTGCCAACCTGCAAGGTCGCTCACATGACTGTTCCAAGTCAATTTGTCTGCTTCAATTGCAGCAATCCATTTTTCTTTGTTTTGGTCTAAAGAAACGCTGAAAATATCAAATCCTTTAGGTTTGTATTTATTGTAAGCCGCAACAACTGTCGGGTTTTCTTTACGACAAGGGCCGCACCAAGATGCCCAAAAATCTATTAAGACTACTTTACCGCGCAATTCAGACAGGGCTTTTTCACCACCTTCAGGGGTTGCCAATTTAATATCGGGTGCCATGCTGCCAACAGCAGTATTCATGAGGTTTTTCATGGAAATAACGTACTCTTGAAACTCTGTGTTCAGCTTATTGTTTGGGATAGCCTGATTCATCATCTGGGCTACTTTTTGGTACCTTTCATAATTTGACTCTATCTGCAAATTGCTGATTGCCATATATCCGATGAAAGGATTTTTTACGGTATCTGAATAGTTTTGCAAATAGGTTTCGCGCAAATCAGGTTGCATGGTTCTGATTTCTTTAATCAAAGCATTGAGTTGGCTGGTTTCGGCATGACCGGTTACGCTCAATTGATTGGGGTCTTGAGCATTCATGTTGACCTCCATTTTGACGTTGTCAATAATGACAAAGGTACTGATGGCTCCGGTTCCAATGCGTAGGCGACCGAGTTGTTTTTGGGAAACATTCCCTTTCATCTCGAAAGTGCCGTCTTTTTTAACCACTGCCGTGTCTATCACTTCTACATTTTTAGAAGCCAAGGCATCTAAAAATACTTGTGTGCTGGGGGTGGCATTGTCAATTTTACCTTTAATGACATAGCCGTTGAAATTCTGGTTTTGTGTGCCGCAACTTGCTAACAACGCAAGGAAGGTAAAGGCTGTTACACTGCTTATCAGTCGTTTCATTATTGTTTCTTTTTTGTTTTTATGTTTATTTTAGAATATTGATGTGTTTCAGAGGGTAAAAATAAGCAAAAAGGTTGTCGGGTTGTATATATACCCATTGATAACGCTAAAATTAACCTTGTTTAGCATTTTTTAAGCTTATTTGTTTAGCTTTTCGACCAGTAATTGGTTAATCACCTGTGGGTCGAGCTTGGTGGAACTTAACCGGTTTACCTGACCAACAAAAAAACCGAGCAGCCCCTTTTTACCATTTTGGTACTCTTTTACCTTGTCGGGATATTGATGGAAAACTTCGTTAATCATTTCAACCAAGGCATCTTTGTTTTCTTGTACAATCAATCCCAGCTTTTCCGCCAACGCCTCTGCACTTGTTTGACTGTTTTCTATATAAGCGGGCAACAATTCTTGAACGGCTACCGAAAAACTGACTTTACCGCTTTGGGTAAGGTTGACCAAATCGGCCAACTTTTGAGCCGTTAACGGAAAGTTAACAATGTTTCCCCCGAAAGTGTTTAGGTATGATTTGACGGGCCCGATAAGCCAATTGGCGATGGCTTTGTAGTGCGGACTGTATTGTGTGGTTTCGATGAAATACATAGCCGTTTCTTTGTCATCAGTCAATACTGCGGCATCATAGACCGAAAGCCCGAACCTTTGGGTAAATTGTTCTTGCAACTGCTCCGGAAGGGGTGGGAGAGTGGCTTTAATGTTTTGGATATACGCCTCCGTTAAGACTAAGGGCGGCAAATCGGGTTCGGGAAAGTAACGGTAATCGTGCTCTAATTCTTTTCCCCGCAGGGGAAAGGTCGTTCCGTTGTTGGCATCAAAACTACGGGTTTCCCTGCCGATGATTTGTCCTTTATTTAAGAGGTCTATTTGCCTTTGAGTTTCATAAGCGATGGCTCGCTTTATATTTCGCAGCGAATTTAGGTTTTTCACCTCTACCCGTTGGCCCAATTCCGTTTGACCTTTCGGTTTGACCGAAATATTGACATCACAACGCAAGCTGCCTTCTTCCATATTACCATCGCAAACGCCAAGGTATTGCACCATCTGCCTGATTTTGGAAACATATTGATAGGCTTCATCAGCATTGCTTAGGTCGGGTTCGCTCACAATTTCTAACAGGGGCACACCTGCGCGATTTAAATCTATGAAGGAATGGCGCGGATGGAGGTCGTGAATGCTTTTACCGGCATCTTCTTCAATATGTATGCGGTTGATGCGGATGCGTTTGGGGGCGGCATCGGGCAGTTGGAGGTCTATATGACCATCGTAACAAATGGGGGTGTCGTACTGCGAAATCTGATAGCCTTTCGGCAAATCGGCATAGAAATAATTTTTACGCGAAAACTCGTTGTACTCCCTTATCTGACAATTGGTAGAAAGCCCCAACATCACCGCATATTCCACCACCTTTTGGTTCAGGAACGGCAGCGTGCCCGGGTGAGCAAGGGTAATATAACTGACCTGTGTATTGGGCGCGGCACCAAAAGCAGTCGCATCGGGCGCAAAAACCTTGCTTTCGGTGCTTAACTGCGCATGTACCTCTAAGCCGATGACTATATCATAGGCATGTGTGGCGGTAGTTGGCATAAATCGTGTGCTTGGTTACGGTTGTCTATCAAATATCGCAATTCATCTTTACAATTGACCGACCATTTTTCGGGCTTCGGCGATGGCTTGTGGCAAACCGTTGGGGTTTTTACCACCCGCCGTAGCATAAAACGGTTGACCGCCGCCCCCGCCTTGAATATGTTGGGCTAAGGTGCGAATAAGAGTAGAGGCGTTGAGTTGATGCTTTTTAACCAACTCCTCGTCAATCATCAGGGTGAGATAGGCTTTGTCTTTCATTTCTATGCCTAAAACCAAAAACAAATTGGGCACTTCCTTTTTAAGGTCAAAGGCTATTTTTTTTACCATCTCGGCGGTAACTTTATTATTGAACTTTTTACTGATGAACCGGATTCCATTGACCATTTCGACATTTCTTTTCAACGTGCTTTTAATTTGCGTGGCTTTTTTCATTTGCAAATGCTCCAACTCTTTGTGGAGTTCATTCTTTTCATGCAACAAGTTTTGGATGCCGAGGTATAAGTCTTTGGGATTATTGAGCAGGTGGCGGACTTGTTGCGTTTCGGCCCATTCTTTGGCAATCATTTGATAGGCGGCTTCACCCGTGAGGGCTTCGATACGGCGCACGCCGGCGGCGACAGAGGTTTCGGTGGTGATTTTGCAAAACCCGATTTGACCCGTAGCAGCAACATGAGTGCCCCCGCAAAGCTCGACCGAGTAATCGGGGTCAAAGATGATGACCCGTACAAATTCCCCGTATTTTTCACCAAACAACGCCATCGCCCCCATATTCATCGCCTCTTTGACCGGCACATTGCGCAGTTCTTCCAAACGGATGTTCTCGCGGATTTTGGCATTAACCGTTTCCTCAATCTCTTGCAGTTCCTCGTCCGTAACCTTTGCAAAATGCGAGAAATCAAAGCGGAGGTATTCAGGATGAACCAACGACCCTTTTTGGGCTACGTGCATGCCCAGTTTATGCCGAAGGGCAGCGTGAAGCAAGTGGGTAGCCGTGTGGTTATTGGCAATATTGCTGCGCATCGGCTCATTCACCACCGCAAGGCACGAAACACTCACATCGGGCGGCAGGGTTTCGGTAAAATGCACAATCAGGTCGTTTTCCTTTTTCGTGTCCGACACGTCAATTTTTACATCTTCAAATTGAAGATATCCTTTATCGCCCACCTGTCCGCCGCTTTCGCCATAAAACGGCGTTTTTTCGAGCACTATCTGATATTGGGTTTTACCTTTTTGGGTAATCTGACGGTATTTGCTGATTTGGGTAATCGTGCTCAATTGGTCATACCCCACAAACTCGCTGCCTTGAATGCCGGCGGCTACGATCACCCAATCGCCCGTATCTATTTTTGCGGCTTGCCTTGCCCGCTCTTTTTGCTCTTGCATGGCTTGGGTAAAGGCCGCTTCGTTGATATGCAAACCTTTTTCAGAAGCAATCAGGCGGGTTAGGTCTATCGGAAAACCAAACGTATCGTACAATTCAAATGCCGATTGACCGTCAATTTCGGTCTGAACCGTTGCGCTCAACTGCTCTTCGATTTGGGCAAATTTGCGCAAACCGAGTTCGAGCGTGCGCAGAAATGAGGTCTCTTCCTGCCAGATCACCTTGGTAATAAAATCGCGCTGTTGTGCCAATTCGGGATACAAATCGTCGAACTGCATGATGAGGATGGGCACTAACTGATACAAAATAGGCTCTTTGTAATGCAGATAACTGTAAGCATAGCGCACCGCACGGCGCAAAATGCGGCGGATAACATAACCCGCACCCGTGTTGGACGGCAGTTGACCATCCGAAATAGTAAACACAATGGAGCGAATATGATCCGACAAAACGCGGCAGGCAATATCGGTTTTTTCGTCCTTGCCGTAATCCACCCCCGTAATCCTGCCCACCTCGGCAATTAGAGGGGTAAACAAATCGGTATCGTAATTGGAACTTTTACCCTGTATGGCGCGCACCAATCGCTCCAATCCCATCCCCGTATCCACATGCTTATCGGGCAACGGCTCCAAACTGCCGTTTGTCAACCGGTTGAACTGTATAAAAACATTGTTCCAAATTTCAATCACCTGCGGATGGTCTTGATTGACCAATGCCGCACCGTCCGACACCAACCTTTCGGCATCCGTGCGCATATCAAAATGTATTTCGGTACAAGGGCCGCAAGGACCCGTATCGCCCATTTCCCAAAAATTATCTTTTTTATTGCCCATCAAAATATGGCTCGCCGGCAAATGAGCTTTCCACAAATCGTAAGACTCATCGTCCCGCGGCACACTTTCTTTGGCATCGCCCTCAAACACCGTAGCATACAGCCGGTCGGGATCGAGTGCCAACACTTGGGTCAGCAGTTCCCACGACCAATTGATGGCATCTTTTTTAAAATAATTGCCAAAAGACCAATTACCCAACATCTCAAACATCGTGTGGTGATACGTATCTACCCCCACATCCTCCAAATCGTTGTGCTTACCCGACACCCGCATACATTTTTGAGAATTGGCAATGCGCGGATTGTCGGGCTTGCTATTGCCCAAAAAATAATCTTTAAATTGATTCATCCCCGCATTGTTAAACATCAAAGTAGGGTCGTTTTTAACCACAATGGGGGCAGATGACACGATTTGATGCCCTTTAGAGGCAAAAAAATCTAAAAAAGCCTGTCGTATTTCTTTTGCAGTCATGGGATATTTCCTATTGGCCGTTGCTGTTGATAAATAAAGTTCGCAAAGGTACGATGTTGGGCTTACATAAAAAAATAGGAAGGCGTGGGGAAGGGTGGTAAATCCTAAAATCGCTATCCAATAAAAAATGCCCGCAGGGAAGTCCTATTCCTTGCGGGCATTATCTTCAATACTCAAAACTATCTACAAACCGGAGCGAACTACGATAGAAACCGGGTCGGAATACAAACCGACTTGTTGGTCGCCAATTCTGTAAATGACTTTGAAAGTCCATGTTTCGGGGGCAGCACCTTGAGGAAGGTCTATCAGCATGTTAAAGGGAGGGCGGCTATCGTTGGCCAAATACTCAAACCCTCTACCTTTTCCTCTATCAATATACACATCAATGGAAGTAAAGCGGTCTTTCATCCATTTAACAATTACTTCATTGGCATTGGAAATCACATAAATTTGAGGCTTAACCGTGTTCAAATCTGGTTCAATGATCTCAACACCAATAATTCCTAACTCCCGTCCAATTTCTTCATTGTAAGTCGGTGTGCTTTTAATGTTTTTAACCATTAAAGCAATTCGCGAAAAAATAGGCTCGGTAATGACTACTGCCGGTGGGGTAATCGTGGGTACGGTGGGTAAAATGCCAATCGTGATTCCAAATTTTTCATTAACGAATCTGTCCTTGTAAGCCACCCATTCATTAACCTGCCTTTTCAAGGCAACGTTGGTGGATAAAAGATAATCAAAGAAAATTTTGGAATTCTGAACGAAGGTAACATCAGCGGGAGCAATGCCAAGCGTGGTGGCGTGTGCAGGAAGAGCACCTGAAAATTGGGTAAGAAATTCTTGACGCTCTAAATCCGATTTTGGAAGATAAGGTTCTACTGCCATGACATTTATATTTTGAGTGAATAATAAAGTGTCGGTCTAAGTGGAAATTTAAATTCAAAGAAAGAAGTTTTTTTTGCGCTTAATACCATCTTATACGAATCCGCCTGTTAAAAGTTTCACTAAACCTAATTTTTTTTCACTTTTTTTAAAACTTTTTTTAGAGGGCATATTTTGGCTTTAAAAACCACGCAAAACATAAGCATCCGCAGTGCTCAGGGAACAATCCGCAGTGCTCAGGGAACAATCCGCAGTACTCCGGGAACAATCCGCAGTACTCCGGGAACAATCCGC
>CALCIK010000100.1 GCA_937907475.1 uncultured Bacteroidota bacterium
ATGTTTAGCCCCCAAATCAATTTCGGGGGCTTGAAGCGTTTGTCCAAAGTCTAAAAGAATAGCGCAAGGTGATTATTCATATCGCCTTGCGCTATTCTAATATAGTTTCCAACGCCATCCCCCTCGAACCCTTGAGTAGGATATGGGTGTGTTCAAACTGTTGTGCCAAAAACCATGCTTTGGCTTCTTGGGCAGTGTTGACATGCAGGAAACCGCTCTCACTGCCCACTTTACCAAATTCTGGGCCTACCAAGACAACCTGTTTTAGGGTCATGGTTTGCAATAAATTGACAATGCGCTGATGCTCCAATGCACTAAACTCCCCCATTTCCAGCATATCGCCTACGATGACCACTTTATTTTCGGCAGGCATGGCTTCAAAATTGAGCAGCGCATGTTCCATACTCGTGGGATTGGCGTTGTAAGCATCTAAGAGGAGGGTGTTGCTGCCTTTTTCCACAATTTGCGAGCGGTTGTTTTGCGGGATATAGGAGGCTATAGCATTCACAATATCGAGTGGGTCTATTTTAAAGTGCAACCCTACGGCGATGGCGGCCAATATATTGTCGGTATTATAGGTCCCGGTCAGTTGGGTGTTGATGTCTAAAAAGGGAGTGTCCAATTGTTGGCTCAGTGTCTTGGGTAAGTGCCAACGTATCTGCAACAATGGGTTACAGCCCAAAGACTCGGCATATACTTTTGCTCGTTTGGTGCTGCCGTAAGTCGTTACTTTGTGCAGGTAATAGGCCATATCGGCCACATTGGGGTCGTTGAGGTTGACAAAAGCGCGCCCTTCTGCGCCTTCCAAATATTCAAACAGTTCACCCTTGCCTTTTATTACCCCCTCTAAACCTCCAAACCCTTCCAAATGCGCTTTGCCGATGCCGGTAATCAGTCCGAAATTGGGTAGAGCGATGCTGCAAAGTTGGTTAATATCGCCCTGCCTGTTCGCCCCCATCTCGACTACTGCCATTTGTATATCTGGGTGGATGGCAAGCAAAGTCAACGGCACGCCAATATGATTGTTGAGGTTGCCTTTGGTCGCAAGGGTTTGGTAGGTGGTGCTAAGCACGCGAGACACCAATTCTTTGGTGGTCGTTTTACCGTTGCTTCCCGTGATGGCAATGACCGGAATACGGAGTTGCTTGCGGTGATGCGATGCTAAGTCTTGCAGGGCAGTCAGCGCATCGGGTACTAATAAATACTGACCGGTTAGTTTGTCGTATTCGGGACGGTCTATGACCACATATCGGGCACCCGACTGCAAGGCACTATCGGCAAATACATTTCCATCGGTATTTCCCCCTTTCAATGCAAAAAACATATCGTCCGGCGATACTTTGCGGCTATCAATGGAAATGCCGCTACATTCTAAAAAACGGGCATAAAGTTGGTCAAGTGTGGTCATAGCTTGCGGATGTTCATTCGTTACAAGAGGGGGGATGGAATGTTGAGTTCGATAAACGGAACCGCAAAGTAACCACAAAGTTAGCAAAGTTGTTTTGGCCTTTGTTTTTCTGTTTTGCAAAAGGTGCAACCGGTGAAGTTATTACCCAAGCTGTCTGATTCTGCCCAATGTTGAGGGTTTTGTAAATCTGGGGTTAATGTTTACCTTTAATCGGTCAATGTTCATTTGTAAAAACATACTGTCTATGTCGCTCATACTCGATGTATTAGGTGCCGCCGGAAATTTAGGACTCAAGAGTTTAAGCCGTCGCAGTCTGCCCAAAACGCAAGGGCAACTCGTACTCAAGGGCTTAGTGTCAGAAGTTGAAGTAATTCGCGATGCATGGGGCATTCCCCATATCTATGCCCAAAACCTGCCCGATTTAGCTTTTGCACAGGGGTTTACCCATGCCCAAGACCGTTTTTGGCAAATGGAACTGAGCCGCCGCGCGGCTACGGGCACCCTCAGCGAGTTGTTTGGTAAATTGGCATTGCCTACGGATATTGCGAGCCGCACCTTTGGCTTCAACCGCTTGGGAAGGGAAGACGGCACAACCTTGCCGAAAGAAGTATTGGACTTACTTCATGCTTATGTGGCAGGGGTAAACAATTACTTGACCCACCATAAAAAACGCATTTCGGTAGAGTTCACCCTCTTGCGGCACGAACCCAATTTGTGGACTTTGGAAGACACGCTGGCATTTAGCCGTCTGATGAGTTGGCAATTGTCGCACGCTTGGCAGGGCGAACTGATACGCGCACGCCTTGCCGAATTGGCAGGGGAGGAACTTGCCGCAGAATTGGACATAAAGTATCCGACCGGTAATCCAAGCATTTTAGAAACTTCGGCTGCGGTCAACCTGCTCAATAACCCTATTCTGAACGGGTCGGATAACCCCTTGTTGCGTCAAAACAACGGCAGCAATTCGTGGGCTATTTCGGGCAATCGCACTCAAAGCGGCAAGCCTATTTTAGCCAACGACCCTCACCTCCACCTCGGCACGCCCGCTATTTGGTATGAAAACCATTTGCATTGCCCCGAACTGCATACCACCGGTGTAACTATAGCCGGATTGCCCTTGGTGTTGATTGGGCATAACGAACAGATAGCGTGGGGCATTACCTTGGCCTATACCGATTGCGAAGACTTGTTTATTGAAAAATTCACCGATTTCTCCTCCGGAAGTTATCAATATAAGGACACCACCGAACAGGCGGAAATCATCGAAGAGCGCATCGCGGTAAAGGGAGAGAAAGAGCCGCATATAGAATCGGTGGTCATTACCCGACATGGGCCGGTTATCTCAGAAATCATTGACTACCCGCAGCATAGGATTGCCCTTCAATCTATGGCCTTGAAGCCCAAACAGCCCTTGTTCCGGGCTTGGTGGCAACTCAACCAAGCCAAAAACTATACTGACTTTGTTGAGGCGGTGAGCTTTTTAAGTGCGCCCCAATTAAACATTGTGTTTGCCGATACGCAAGGCAATATCGGGTACTACACCACCGGAACGGTGCCTATCCGTCAGCAGGGCGATGGTAAATTGCCCGCCCCGGGTTGGAGTGGCGACCACGAATGGATGGGTACTGTTCCGTTTACCAAAATGCCACATGCCCTCAATCCCGAAAAGGGGTATATCATTACAGCCAATAACCGCATTGTCGCCGATGACTACCCCTATTTTTTAGGCGATGTATGGATGAACGGCTACCGCGTTAACCGGCTGGAAACGCTGATTGCGCAAAAGAACAGCATCGGGCTGTTGGATAGTGCGATGATGCAAACCGATGTTTTTTGCATTCCCGGTAAAGCCATGGCCGATATGTTTAAGGAATTACTGCCCTCCACAATGACTCTTCCAGTCCGGTATCAACGTATTTGGTATCTGCTTGCCGACTGGGACGGCTACCTCACGCCGCATACTGTAGGTGGAACGGTCTATGAACTGGTGCGCAAATTTGCGGTACAAATTCTCTTGGAAGATGTTGTAGGCAAGAAATTCTTGACAACTTTCACCGGTAAAGGGTTTGACCCCGTGTTGAAAAACTTTAGCGAGTATATGGGGCACGACATCAGCATGTTGCTTCGGATATTAAATAACCCCGATAGCCTTTGGCTTCGGAAAGCCGGCGGGAAAACGGTGTTGCTGCAAAGAAGCCTCACGATGGCTACCAATTGGTTGACCAAACAACTTGGCAGCAACCCCGAGCAGTGGGAGTGGGGTAAATTGCACAAGTTTATAGCACCTCATGCTTTGGGCATCAAAAAGCCTTTAGACAAAATTTTCAATGTAGGGGGTATTCCGATGGGGGGCGATGGTGATACCCCCCTGCAAGCAGGTACACCCGAAAACGAAATCCCCAACACTCATTTGGTGAGTGCTTCGTATAGGCAAGTAATTGATTTGAGCGATTTTGGAAAATCTATGGCGGTTCTTCCTACCGGTCAATCGGGCCATCTGAGCAGTGTTCACTATAAAGATCAAACCGATTTGTGGATGCGAGGTCAACTTCGACCGATGCTTTGGCGTAAAGAGCAGGTATTGGCTTATAGTCACGACAAGCTATTGCTGCGTCCTACAATACAAGACGAAAGAAATAAAGTATAGCAGGTAGCGTATAAACGCAAAAAAGGCAGGCACTTATTCAAGTACCTGCCCTTTTACACGATCCCGTTTCAGTGGTTTCTTTTGTCGGGGTGACTGGATTCGAACCAGCGACCCTCTGCTCCCAAAGCAGATACGCTAACCGGACTGCGCTACACCCCGAAAACCGTTAGAAAGCCCGCAAAGGCAGA
Organism: uncultured Bacteroidota bacterium; assembly: GCA_937907475.1. Taxonomy (GTDB): domain Bacteria; phylum Bacteroidota; class Bacteroidia; order Chitinophagales; family UBA2359; genus UBA2359. The sequence goes on from CALCIK010000100.1 coordinate 4,244, forward strand.
AATGCCTTGCGGGCTTTCTTTGCGGTGAGGGCGGGATTCGAACCCGCGGTACCCTTTCGAGTACGACAGTTTAGCAAACTGTTAGTTTAAGCCGCTCACCCACCTCACCTTGGCTTTTTTGAAACGGCTGCAAATATAGCAACCTTTACCCGATGTTTTACTCTACACGCTTAAATTTTTGTTTTTTTGGGTAAAAGTTGCTCGCAACCCCCTTTAAAACAACATTTTAAATAAAAAAATTACCCTCCCATAAATTATTCCTAACTTTATAGGCCGTTTTTCGATGTACGGACAAATCATTTCAACATAAATCACTACACATTAGTTCAGAGTATGAAAAAAATTTTACTACTCAGTCTTTTTTTAGTTCAACTCGTTAATTTATATGCACAGCAATTACCCCTCTACTTTGAGCCGGAACAGGATTGCATCAGTGCCACACCGATTTGCGGAAATTCCTATTACCAAGATGATTATTACTTAGGATTTGGTGAAAACTTTGAGGCACTGCCTTTACAAAATTGTATTGAGCCGGGCGAAATCAACTCGGTATGGTATGTCTTTAGTGTGGCTACGAGCGGAACGCTGGGTTTTACCATCAACTCGAGTGTTGATTTTGACTTTGCATTGTGGGACATCAGCGTGGGAGGTTGCCAAGAAATAGGACAGGCGGCACCTATCCGCTGTAATTACTCCGGTTCCAATTCTCCTACAGGAATGACGGCGAGTACGGTTGCTGCGGGCAACTTGAATTACGGTGATTCTCAGCCACCTATTATGCCCGGCATCAATGCGGTTGCCGGTCAAACATTTGCCCTTTGGACAAACAACCTTTGGCTTAATCCATTTACTTTTAGCGGTTATAACATTAACTTTAGTGGCAGTGCTACTTTAGTGGGCAGTGCTTCACCTCCTCCAACCATTACGGTTGAAGCTTGTAATATAGGGCAGCCCATTATTGTCTATACTTCTGCTCCCATAGATTGCAATACGATAGACAACACCGCATTTTCTATGAGCGGTGCCATCATTACCGATATTACTGGTATTGACTGCGGCGATTTTAGCACTCGAATAGAAATTGAATACACCCTTTTAGGTGCTCCGGCAGCTTCTTATACGCTTACTCCGACGGGCTTAACCGATTTATGCGGCAACGTGGTTACTGCTCCTACCAATTTTACCTTTCCTACCCCCATCCAACTCACTGCCTCAGCCAATGCTATCTGTGGCGGGATAGGAGCAAGCGTAACGATAACCTCCAACATACCCGGAGATTGGAGTGAGGGCAGTTCGGGAAGTTCCATTACCGTATCGCCCAATGCCACCACCGTTTATTCAATTCAGGTGATTGATGGCAATTGTTCTAGAACAGAGTCTATTACCATCACGGTTCATCCGACAGCTTATGCCCAAATCACCCCGCAAAATCCGGCGGTTTGTACCGGTGGGTCGGTTTCTTTGAGCGTGTTATCTCCGGCGGGTTCGGCCATTACTTGGTCGGGTGGCCCGTTTAGCGGCAATGCCAATGGGCAAACCATTCAGGCCGCCCCTTCTTCCAATACCTTATATAATGTCAGCATTACCACCCCCGAAGGGTGTACAGCAACCAACAGCACGATGGTCTATTCCGGTGCTCCCGCTCCCGACCCCGCTTGTGTAAACCTTTACGTAACGCCCGGTGGTAGTCCGACAGGCGATGGCACAAGGGTAGATCCCGTCAACCTGCCGACTGCTATTTCTTTGGCACAGTGCAATAATGCGGTGATTAAATTGTCGGTAGGCCTCTATAACTTTGACCAAACCATCCAACTGTTTGATTATATCACCATTGAAGGCGGCTTCCTGCCCGGTTCAGATTGGGAAAAGGTAAGTACCGATGGTACTCCTGCCACGACCACTATTATTAACCGAACCGCCAACGGGGTTTATCCCTACGATGGTATAGCAGGTGCTCCCGCATTAATTGCCGTTCAAGGCAACAGCATCAGTAATTTCAGGTTGCAAGACCTCACCTTTACCACTGCCAATGCCCCCGCATCCACTGTGGAGGGGGTTTCTACTTATGGCATCTATCTGAACAACTGTTCTAATTACAATGTCGTGCGTTGTCGTGCATTGCCCGGCAATGCTTCGGCGGGTGCAAGCGGCGTAGCGGGCACAGCCGGTGCTGCCGGAAGCCCCGGCGGAAACGGAGCAGTGGGTTGTAGTGCTGCCCCTCTAGGGTCGCCCAATGTTAACTGCTCCGGTAGTGTGTCCAGTGCAGCCGGTACGGGTGGCGGTAGCGTGAACGCTTCGGGTGCAGGTGGTGCCGGAGCAAATGCCGGAGGACAAGGCGGTAAAGGCGGTTGGCGTACCTTTAATATGGGCAACGGTATCAACAACGGACAAAATGGAACACCCGGTGCCGGACCGGGCGGAAACGGTGGTACCGGAGGGGTTGGCAACGGCCCGGGAGGTATCAATATCTACAACTGTGTTTGCGATGCGACCGCTATTACCAACGGTATCAACGGTCAGCCCGGAACGGCGGGAACACCCGGTGCTGCCGGTGTGCTTAGCCCTATTACGCCCACTTATTCGGTCCTTTTTGTGCCCGGCGGTTTGGGCAGCAACGGCACAAACGGCACAAACGGTACCGGTGGCGGCGGCGGCGGTGGCGGCGGCGGTCAGGACTCTACAGAAGGGTTCTGTCTCCCCAATCCACCCTTTGGCAATGTTTGTATCAGTGCCGACTTAGGCAGTGATGCGGGTGCCGGTGGCGGCGGCGGCGGCGGCGGTGGTTTCTTGGGTACCAATGGTACGGGAGCTTATAGCGGCGGCGGCTCTTTTGGAATTTTCCTTTGGGCTAACGGAGCCAATGGCAATTTTATAGATGCCAATGCTGCAGCAGGTGGCGCAGGACCCGGCGGAAACGGTGGTGCCGGTGGTGCAGGTGGTGCCGGTGGTGCAGGCGGTAACGGTGGTCAGGCTTTTGCTTGTAACCTCAATTGTGTTACCTGTATCTTACCCAATCCGCTTCCTTTTGGCCCTAGTTGCTTGATAAGTATCTCTCCCGGCTTTCCTTCATTCAGTTTCAGCCCCCTTTCGGTGGGTAACAACAATTGGGAGCGCGATTTTGGAAGTGGCGGCAACGGCGGTGCAGGCGGTGCAGGCGGATCAGGCGGATCAGGCGGAAACGGACATCCCGGACAAGCCCAAGCGGTTTATATCAACGGAACACCTTTAACAACTAATATTACCAACTTTAACCTCACAGCTCAACCCGTCATTCATTATAGCGGACAAAGTTGTGTAGATACCGATATTACCTTCTCCGGCCCTTCTGCTCAATCTTGGAACTTGGGCGTGAACGCCAATCCCGCTACCTTGAGCGGTGCATCGGTTACCACCCAATACGACGATATTGGCCGAAATACCATTACCTACGGAGCCCAAACCTATACCGGTTTTGTCAACATCGTTCTGGACTATGTTCCCGAAGCCGATATCTATACCACTGCGGCCCTCATTCCGCCTACTGTTGACGAATACCAAGCCTGTGCCGGCGATGCGATAGACTTCCAAGCCTTGCAACTCGGCATAGACTACGAGTGGGAATTTATCACCATCAGCGGAGGCCCCGCACCCAATCCTTCCATTTACCCCAGTAATCCTTTGGCCCCATGGGAAACGCTCAACGACATTGTATTTGCCAATGCGGGAGTTTACAATATCCGTCACCGCGTAAAATCGGACTGTTGCGGTTGGTCGGCTTGGGAATTGATTATCTTAAACGTTGAACCCATCCCCGACTTCACCATCCTGCCCAACCCCGCTTATCTATGCGGTTCCGGCACGGTTACGCTGACCGTGGTGATTAATAATCCGGCGAGCGTTGACCCTACATCCATTTTATGGACACCCGCAACGGGTTTAAGCGACCCGACCAGCCTCAGCCCTACCGTTAGCTCGCTCATCAGCACCACGACCTATACCGTATTGGCCTTCAATCCGGTCGGGAATTGCTATGCGGAAGAAACCGTTACTGTTAACGTACAAAACGACCTTGCGTTGGCAGCTACGGTTAATCCCGCCAACTGCGGCCCCAACGGCAGCATCATTATCAATAGCGTACTCAATGGTATTGGCCCTTACACCTACGATTGGCAACCTCCCCTCAGTGGTTCGGGAACAAGTGTGAGCAATTTGGCCGAAGGAATGTATGGCGTATCGGTTACCGACAACACGACCGGCTGTACAGTCTTACAGGAATTTGCCATCAACCCCTCGTTGACCAGTTTACAGGTATCCGTCAAAGACATCGTTCCCAACTGTTCAGGTGGGGGCGGCAACAATGCCTCGGCAGAAATCAATTGGCTGAATGGGGTAGGGGCATTTACCTTTACATGGTCGGGCCCAACTTCTGGCACCGTAAATGTTCCGGTAGGCGAAATGGGCTATATTCTAACCGCGTTACCAACCGGTTCATATAGCGTTACCGTAACCGATGCAGGCAATGCCAACTGTTCCGATGTGGTTACTTTTGTTGTGCCGGATGCCATTCCCATGTTCCTCAACCTTTTAAACAGCACCGGCGAAACCGGTTGTGGTGCGGCTGACGGCACGGCCAGCGTGGTCGCCTCCGGTGGAACACCCCCCTCCGACCCCTTTATTCCTCAATATACTTACGCATGGAGTCACGATGCCGCTCTCAATTCGCCCGATGCTGCCAATCTTGGAGCGGGTTCTTATACCGTTTCGGTTACGGATGATGCGGGTTGTGTGGTTTCGCTCGTGGTGGTCATAGATGAACCTGTTTTGGTGTTCACCCTCAACCCCGCGCCGAGCCTTTGTGCCGGCAGCAGCCTTGATCTCAGCACCCTGAATGGGACGGGGGCCGGTACTTTTGCATGGTTTGATGCTCAACCACCTTTGGGGAATCCCGTAACCGTTGTAGCCCCTACGGTGAACACCACTTATTGGGTGCTTTATTCCGAAAGCGGGTGTACCGAAACGGCGAGTATCACTGTTACCATTAGCGGCGCACCGACCTTTAGTGTCAATGCGCCTCCCGATTTGTGTGAAGGAGAATCCTTAGACCTCAGCTCCCTCAACGGTTTCGGTTCGGGAGTTTTTGAATGGTTCGATGACCAACCTGCTTCGGGTAACGCCGTAACGGTGGTTACACCCGTTACCACGACCACTTATTGGGTGCTTTATTCCGAAGGCACTTGTAACGACTCAACCAGTATTGACGTGGTGGTGAACCCCACGCCGGTATTTACCGTAACACCCGAAGCGACCATTTGCGCGGGCGACAGTTTCAACCTATCGGATTTGAATGGCAGCGAACCCGGCACCTTTGATTGGTTTGATGCAGAACCCGCATCGGGCACTTCGGTAACATCTGTTTCGCCCAATACCACTACGACCTATTGGGTACTTTATACCGAAAACGGATGTACTGATTCTACACAAGCCGATATTATTGTCGCACCCATGCCCGATTTAAGCACCATTACCAATCCACCCATTTATTGCTTGGATGCCGGGGGAACCATAGACCTCACATTATTCAATCCCACAGAAACCAACGGACTTATTGGTACCTATCAATGGTTTTCCGATGCCGGACTAAGCAGCCCGGTACCCGATCCCACTGCCGTGTCGGCCGGAGGCACTTATTATGTCGTCTTTACCTCTGCCGATGACTGTACCGATACCGAAAGCATCACCATAAACACCAGCCCATTACCCGCCGTTCCCAATAGCCCTGTCGATGCAGTCGCATGTGCGGGAATGCCCTTGCCCGATATTTCGGTAGCCGACCCGGGTGCAGGGTTTACCATCACCTGGTACGATGCCCCTTCGGGAGGCAGTGTCTTAGGAACGGGCAATATCCTGACTGCACCCAGTGTCGGCATTTTTTATGCCTCTACAACAGACGATGCGACCGGATGCGAAAGCCCCACGATTGCGGTCAATGTTACCGCCGGTAATCTTCTTATACTCGGCGAACTCGGTACGACTTGTGCGGCCGATTTGCAAACCTTTGAAATCATTGTGTTCCCTACCGGGGGTAGCGGTGTGGGCTTTATTGTAGATGCCGCACCCTATCCCGTTACGTTGAATATAGATGCCACCTATACCATAAGCGGTATTCCCAATGGCACTTCTATTCCTGCAACCCTTACCGATAGCAACGGTTGCAGTACCACCTTTAACCTTAGTCCCGCGCTTTGCGCGTGCCCAACCGTAGCACCACCCACCGCACCGGTGAATGCCGTTGCCTGTCCGGGTGAACCCTTGCCCCAAGTTTCGGTTGCCGATCCGGGTGCGGGGTATGCTATTTATTGGTACGATGCCCCTACGGGGGGAACCTTATTGGGTGCTGGTAATCCATTTACTCCTTTCACATTAGGAACACTGTATGCTTCGGTTGTTCAGGTGGTCAGCGACTGCGAGAGCAGCACTATTCCGGTAACTGTTACAGAAAATCCGGCATTGCTGTTCACCGAAACAGGTTCTGCTTGTTCTCCCGATTTAAGTTCCTTTAGCCTTTCCATCTCGGTTAGCGGCGGTAGTGGTACCGGCTATACAGTATCCGCCACTCCCTATACGACTACCGACAATGGCGGCGGCAATTTCACCATTTCGGGCATTGGCAATAATACGACTGCTACGGTAACGATTACCGACTCCAACGGCTGTTCGGTGTCGGGTAGCCTGTCTTCTATTGATTGCAGTTGTCCGACTATCCCACCACCAACCAACCCCGTTGGGGCAACTATTTGTAGCGGCGGTGTTCCCACCGCTTTAACGGTTGCCAACCCGGGTGCAGGATTTACCATCAATTGGTACGACACAGCAGCCGGCGGTACATCTCTCGGCACGGGCACCTCTTTTATCCCTCCTGCATCGGGCACTTACTATGCCGAAGTGGTAGAAACGGCTACGGGATGTGTGAGTTTGCGAACTCCAGTTACCTTGACCGAGACCCCTCAATTACAAATGACCTTGGATGGTTTAAGTTGCTCGGCAGACCTCAATTTTTACAATGTGGACATTACCGTAACAGGGGGCACAGCACCTTATACGGTAGATGGAGGCGGTTATACCGTTTCCGACAACGGCGGCGGTTCTTTTACATTGTTGGATGTGCCTGTAACTACCATGTCGGCCGTCAACATCAGCGACGCGTTGGGATGCAGTATGCCGACTATGGATTTTATCCCACCGTCTTGCCCTTGTCCTGCCGTAGCACCGCCCACTAATCCCGTGGATGCTTTTAGCTGTAACGGCGACCCCTTAACGGCCTTATCGGTAGCCGACCCGGGTGCCGGGTTGACCATTATTTGGTTTGATGTGCCTACCGGCGGAACGCTCGTTGCCACCGGCAACACCTTTACCCCACCCACCGCAGGCACTTGGTATGCAGCCGTGCAAGACGATATCAACGGCTGCCTCAGCACAACCGTAGCGGTTACGCTGACACAAGGTACGCCTATCGTTGCTGCGAATTTAAACAGTACTTGTGCAGCCGACTTGAACAGTTTTACCTCGCAAATCAGCGTGAACGGCGGTACTGCTCCCTACACGATAGATGCCGGAACGCTTACGGTAACCGATAACGGCAATGGCACTTACGACATAGCCGGCATTGCCGACAACACCGCAATCACTGTTCAAATCACCGATGCGCAAAACTGCAACACCGCCCTCAATATCGCTGCCGTGGACTGTGTTTGTCCGGTCGTAGCACCGCCTGCCAATCCAAGCGGCAATTCTTACTGCTTTGGAACAACTCCAACGGCTATTTCAGTGGACAATCCGGGTGCAGGGTTTGTGGTGAATTGGTACAATGCCCCTATTGGTGGAGTTACTTTAGGAAGCGGCGCAACTTATACGCCCGCCACCGCAGGTACTTACTATGCCGAGGTAACGGAATTGGTCAACGGTTGTATTAGCATACGCATACCGGTTGTCTTATCGGAAGACGCACAAATTTTAGTGCAGCAAGGCACGAGTGCTTGCGCCATTGACTTGCTCACTTATGATGTCAATATTACTATAAGCGGAGGAACCGCCCCTTACACGGTCAATGCAGGTGCCGCAACGATTACCGACAACGGTGGGGGAAGCTACACCATCGTTGGTGTTCCAAGCAACACAGCGGCTACGGTCAATATTGCCGATGCCAACGGATGTGCCTTTACCTCCGCCTTAAACTTGGTGAATTGTAACTGCCCGCCTGTTGCCCCACCCGCTAACCCCATCGGTGCATTTATTTGCTTCGGGCAATCTCTTGTTTCTTTGAGCGTGGATGACCCGGGTGCCGGATTGATTGTCAATTGGTATGATGCTCCTGTCGGTGGCACGCTTGTAGGAACCGGCACGAGTTATACTCCTGCCGCCCCCGGTGCTTTCTATGCCGAAGTGGTTGATGCTTCCGGTTGCAACAGTACCCGCGTTCCCGTTACACTGACGCAAGGTGCTGATATCAACATTGTTCAGATAGATGGGTATTGCTCGGCGGATTTAATTACGTACAATGTGAACCTGCTTATCAGCAATACTTCCGGTTTGGTAACCGCTACGGCGACCGATGATGGCGGATTGAGCTATGTGGTGAGCGATATGGGCGGCGGTGCTTACTTAGTACAAGACCTGCCAAGCAATTATGCCGGCAACATTACAGTCACTGTAACCGATGCAACAACTTGTACAGAAACCTTGGTCATCAGCCCGGTAGTGTGCAATTGTCCCGTCATTACCCCGCCTGCTAACCCAACCGATGCTTTTGTTTGCTTTGGCGATGTGCCGGCAGCTTTATGTGTGGATGACCCGGGTGTCGGATTTACAATCGAATGGTACGATGCCGCAAGCGGTGGAACGCTGTTGGGCAGTGGGATTTGTTTTACCCCAACGGCAGCCGGCACCTTCTTTGCAATTTCAGTAGAAACGGTTAATGGTTGCGAAAGCACTTCGGTAGGCGTTACGCTGACACAGGGCAATGCTATCAGCATTAGTCAGGCGGTTGGCAGCTGTGCGCCGGACCTACTCACTTACGAAGTACCCATCACCGTTACCGGTGGTGCTACTCCATATACGGTCAATGCCGGTACAGCCACCGTAACCGATAACGGCGGAGGAAGCTATACCATATCGGGCATACCCAATGCTGCATCTGTAACGGTTACCATTACCGATGCTGATGGATGCGCACAAACGCTGGACCTCGCCGTGTTAAACTGTTCTTGTGCCTCCACCCCTGTTCCTGCCAACCCAATTGATGCCTTTATTTGTGCCGGTGTTGCGCCTGTAGCCTTATCGGTCAACAACCCGGGAGCAGGTTATATTATTAATTGGTACGACTCGCCGGTAGGCGGGGTGTTGTTGGGTACCGGTACTACCTTTACCCCAACAGCAATAGGCACCTATTATGCCGAAACGGAAGAAGTGGCAACAGGTTGTGTGAGTACTCGCATTCCTGTTACGCTTTCACAGGGCACACCTATCGGCATAACTGATAACGGCTCTACCTGCTCTGTTGATTTGCTTACTTATGACGTAACCGTTTCTATCACAGGCGGCACCGAACCCTATACGTTCAATGCGGGCAGCTACACCGTTACCCCGATACTCGATGCTTGGATTGTAGAAGATATTGCAAGCGGCACGTCAGTGGTGTTGAGTTTGACCGATGCCGATGGCTGTACCGCCTCGCTCGATTTGGGCGTTACAACCTGCAATTGTAATGCAGTCGCACCACCTTCTAATCCTGTTAATAACGCTTTCTGTCAAGGAGCAGCACCTACGGAATTAAGCGTAGATGACCCTGGTGCCGGATTTGTCGTTCAATGGTACGATGTGGCCACAGGTGGAAGCCCCATAGCCACAGGTAATGTGTTTACCCCACCCGCAGCAGGCACCTATTATGCTGAAATTTTAGAAACAGCCACCGATTGTGTGAGCACCCGCATAGCCGTTACGCTGACAGAAACGGCTTTACCCTCGGCTCCAACTGTCACCTCGCCCAACCCCTATTGCGAGGGTGCGGTCATTGCTCCATTGAGTGCAACGGGTTCCGGCGGAACGCTCACTTGGTATGCTGATGCAGCTTTGACCACTCAAGTAGGTACAGGTGCTACTTTTAATCCTACTGCACCAACTGCGGGCAACTCGGTCAGCTATTGGGTTGCCGAAACCCAAAGCGGTTGTCAAGGTCCTGCAACGGAAGTAGCAGTTTCGGTGATTGTCTGCAATTGTATTCCACCCGCTCCCCCAACCATAGATGTGGCAAGCCAAACGGTTTGCGATGGCGACCCCATTGCCGCTTTTAATGCAACTGCCGCCGCCGGCTTAGAAATCAGGTGGTATTTTGGTGGAGCATTGGTAGGAACAGGCACTACATTCACCCCCACTCAGGCAGGCACATACACCCTTACCGCCTTCGACACCGTAGAGGGTTGCGAAAGCACCCCTGTATCGGCTACCCTTGACATCCTTCCCGTACCGGTTGCCGATTTTAGTTTGGCAGCCAATACGTGTTTGGGCGATGCGGTCAGTATTGCCTTTACCGGTAGTGCGTCTGCTTCGGCAATATATACATGGGACTTTGGTACCGATGCTACGCCGGCTACGGCTACGGGCTCTGCCAATCAGTCGGTCAGTTGGAGCAGTTCGGGCATCAAAACCGTAACGCTCACGATTGACGACAACGGCTGTATTCATACCCTTTCGCTTCCGATAGCCGTTTCCGATGTTTCGGCAAGCATCAGCCCAAGCGAGATATTGATTGACCAAGGGCAGAGCGTTTTGTTGGAAGTAACGGCAACATCGGGATTGGGAACCACCCTCAGCTATGAGTGGCTACCTGACGTGAATTGTCCCGATTGCCCCTCGGCTACTGTTACCCCCACTGCTGCGACTACCACTTACACGGTGATTGTCAGCGATGAGTACGGCTGTGCCGCTACGGTTTTGGCAACGGTCAATATCATTGCCCGAAACGAGGTGGTGATACCCAATGCTTTCTCGCCTAACGGCGATGGCGTGAATGACATTTTCCGGCTCACAGGCTTTAATGTCAGCGAAGTAGAACTGCATGTCTTTAACCGTTGGGGCAACGAGGTATACTACCATACTTCCGGCAACCTCTCGGAGGGTTGGAATGGTGAATACAAAGGAAAACAACAGGAAATAGGGGTGTATGTATATTATGCCACCGTAACCTTTACCGATGGCACTAGCGAAACCTTTAAAGGAAACGTTACCCTGATTAAGTAGTTTTATCGCTTCCCCAAGAGCTATACTTAGCTAAAGCGACACTCCGGTTCGCTCATTTTTAGCAGATAGCTGCAAACAGAAAAGTCGTTGCCCCAAGCAACGGCTTTTTGTTGTTTGGGGCAGGCGCGATTTAGCCCATTCCAAGATTGCCGATTGAGACTACCGTTTATGGTAAAGGGGATTTTTTGATTGACTATATCAAGGTTTTTCCATTGAATGGGCTGATTTTGGGTAAAATCACCAAGTACTTCGAGCGAAACAGTTGCACCGGAACTTGCAGTCATTGACAAAATGGACAGACCATCCCATCTTTTTAATACCAACTATGAATATTGTTTCGTCCCGTATATTCTTGGAAATTCTTAGTACCATTGCCCACTAAAATGCTAATTATTTGCCTTTAGGAAAGCAGCTTGAAATCAAAGAAAGTGTAGAAGAACTTCAGAAGTTACGTAAAGGAGCAAGCGATACGATAAATAAACGATTGCTGACGCTCCTATTGATGAAGAAACACGGAAATCGTTCGGTATCCAAACGGTCTCTATCCGCTCGACTTGGGGTAGATGCTAATAGTACCACTTCTTGAAAAAAACTCTATTTTGAAAAAGAGATAGCGGGCATTATGTCCGATGGTCGGATAGGCTTTAAACCGAGTGTTGTTACTGCTGAGGAGTATAATGCATTAGAAACCTTGTTAAACGACCCTCAAAACGGGATAGTGGGTTACGCAGAGTTGCTTCGTTGCGTGAAGGAGCATCTAAACAAAGAGATGCATTACATTACCTTGGTGCAGTATGTACAGCGGAAGTTTAAAACTCGTATCAAAGTAGCGAGGAAGAGTTATGTAAAGAAAGAGGAGGAGAAGGTAGAATCTTTTAAAAATAACTTTAGTGAGCAGTGTAGTCAGATAATTGAGCAGGTCGAATTACCTGCTTCGCCCCCTATAGATTTGTTTTTTGAAGATGAAAGTCGTTTTGGGCTGTTTACCCGCAACGGTCGGTCATTAACTGCCAAAGGAGTTAAGCCAATTTGTTCTTTCCAGCAAGTCTTTAAATCTTCTTACTTGTTTGGAGCATTCTCTCCCATCACAGGAGCAAGTTTTATGTTGGAAATGCCCCAATGTAATACAGCGAATTTTCAGGTTTTCTTAGATGAATTTTAAGATAACCATAAACAGCAGCACAATATCATAGTATTGGATAACGGAGCCTTTCATAAAGCGAAGTCTTTGAAAATACCTAAAAACATTAGCTTGCTTTTTTTGCCAACATATTCTCCCGAACTAAATCCGGCAGAGAAAATATATGCAAGGTTTTAAAGGGCTTTTACCAACTTGCTCTGTCCGACATTGGAACATCTAAGTCAGTTCATTTTAGAGCGAGCCACCCTATTGACTGATTGACTGATGAGTGTGTAAAAAGCATCTGTGGGTATATTTTGTTAATCAGAAAGCATCAAAATGCCCATTTAAAAGCAAAATCATTAAAGCTAACGCCTAAATAGTTACAAATTATTTAGACTTTGGACAAACGCCTCAAGCCCCCGAAGTTGATTTGGGGGCTAAACA
>CALCIK010000101.1 GCA_937907475.1 uncultured Bacteroidota bacterium
ACCACCAAATTATTACTTTTGTTTCAGTTCTCAAAGTTTTCCGTAGTTTTCAGTAGATAATTGTTTTGCCAAATTCGATAGACTACTCGCGCAAATAGATAATTGTTTTACCAAATTCGATAGACTACTCGCACAAATAGATAATTGTTTTGCCAAATTCGATAGACTACTCGCGCAAATAGATAATTGTTTTACCAAATTCGATAGACTACTCGCACAAATAGATAATTGTTTTGCCAAATTCGATAGACTACTCGCACAAATAGATGATTATTTTGCCAAATCTGATAGATTACTTGCACAAATAGATAATTATTTTACCAAATCTGATAGATTACTCGCACAGATAGATAATTTGTTTGCCAAATCTGATAAGCTACTCGCACAAATAGATAATTATTTTGCTCAAAATTTATTCAACATTACACACTTAGTTAAACATCTTGCGGATTTCGATAAACGTTTTTAGCTTATCGCAATAAATTTGTTGAAACAGTAATCAATGGAAAACGATTTGGAAAAACTATTCTTCGTTTTCGGCACATCATTCAAGAGCATGAATGACTTTCCTAATCACTTCTAAAGTGAAGGCGCAATCAGTAAAAACCTGACCCTCATTTCTTAGGACTATTACCTTTGGGTTGTTTTGCCGCTCAATTTTTAACGAACCATTGTGTTTGAATGCTTTCGAGTAATTCTCTTGTCAGCGTTACTGTTTCCATCAATAGCTTCAACCAATAATTGGTTCGTTTATTTCTTGTTGAGCAAAACTCATTTTTGTGCAAAGTCTTTTTAAATTTCTGCATGTTCGACTTCACGATTTAATGCGGCAACACCAAAAAATTCTAAATAGCTGCTAAGAAAGGCTATGCGATTTTTATTCTCACCGAAGGGCAAACTTTACCCTTAATAAAATAATCTTACATGCATTAACCATTAACCATTATCTACCAATTTTGCATTTGGTAATCGCTAAATGCGTAGGCTTGTTGTATGGCAGTGCCAATTAGGTTTAGTTTTACTAGATAGGCATTATATTCATCGGTGCCCAAAGTTGCATATAAAGGAGCTTCACCAAGAAGTATCAGGAGATTGACCGCATTCACATCGGAGTCGGTAAAATAACGCAATGCCATTAAATATGCCCATAGACTTGTCCAATCTAAATTGAGTTGTGGGATGTTTTCGTTGGGGGTTGCGTAATTTTCCATTTCGATTTTCAAACTATTGAGATGGTGAATTGCTGATGCGGCAATTAGTTTTTGCCATTCGGACAATATCGTTTCTCGTGCAGAAGTACGTAAGACATCGGATTGATTAGTAATGGCTGTTCGACCGCTAACCCATGCGTTAAATAAGGAGTTGCTGAAATCAGTATTTTCATCGCCAATTAAATCGCGCTGCGCTGCCAAAGTAGCAAAGGCAAAGTTGTATTCAGAAGTAAAATCAATAAATTGATCGGAGTTTTGGTCTTGGTAATGGGTGGTTGTCCATGTCAAATCGGGATATAGCGGAAAAACAGTAGCAGATCCAAAAAAGCCCCATGCCTTATCCCAAGCATTTTCCATTGGGGTGTAATTGTTATTGAAAGAAAATGTGCTGTTCGAATTAGTACTGATATTCCTGATTAAGTTGATTGAATTAGCCAAGGCAACAGACGAAAGTAGAGTAATTTTTGTAGCAGCAAGTAAGTCAATCCCTTTTGAAGTGGTATGTACATCTGATGTGCCCAAATAGGCTGCATTTTGTGAACGGGTAGCAATTGTATCAAACCAAGCCAATAGCATTGAATCAGCTTTGAGGGTATTGACCACATTGCCGGCTAATCTTTGCGAAGCGGCGATTTGAGTATATTGCGTTGCAGATGGTGAATAGGGGACAACACTACTCAAAATAGATTGATTGTAATCGGTTTGTTGATAGATTGTATTGAGTGCTGAAACCTCAATTGGCGAAGCCCCCGGTTGTGCGGTTTGTTCAATCGTGGTGGTTATTGCTTCAATAAGCAATTTCAACACTACTTGTGGGCGATAATCAACAGAGGTGATATTTTTCCTTTTAAATTGATAAATTGATGGAACAGGCAGTGCGTATATACAATCACCGTTGTCCCGAAGTGCATTGGGATTATAGTTCAATGCTACAAGGTCAGTACAGCCCTTTTCTTGATTAACACAGCCCACTCCTAATGAACACAAGGCAAAGAACATAATCATGATATGCCATGTTTTCATAAAGCAGTTGAATTGTTTTAAAGGTCGTAATCGTTAGGTGAAACAGTGCAGATAATTTTTAAAGAAACTTCCTTGGAACGCAACCTTAAAAACTCCAATTAATTAGTCCGTTCGGTTGAAGTAAATCTTTTACCTCTTTGAATGATATGAAAATTAATTGTTCCCCCATCGCATAAGGGGTTATTTCATAAGGATTGTACAAAAAGGTGATTCCTGTTGCCGAGATAGAAAAATTGTCGTTTAGTTCAAATTTATCTTCTAAAAAGCCGGCTTCTGAAAGCGGACTTTTTGCACCAATGTTGTGTAAGGAGCGTATTTTCTGTTCGGCTAAAGCTGTCAATTGGGTTTCATATTTTGGCTTGAATACATCATCTAATTCTATGAGTTGTCCGGTTTTAAGGTTAAAATTATAGTACGACTCGGAATGATTCGGATGTGCCCCACCGGTAAAGATGTAATTTGCAAAGCCAATGCTTAATATGTTGTTTGCATTTTGGTAAACTTCGGTTGTCAACTCATATTCCCAACTCATTTTATACTCCGAGTCTTGATCTTTAAAATCCCGTAAAAATTGTTCTGCTGCCTTATCGGGTGCAGTGGTTTGTTCAGTGGGCATAGACTCTGCAAGCACATTCAGTATAGTGGTATTGATGAGTTGCTTTGTCTGTTCATTTCTATCGGGAAGTTGTTTGATTGTGGGATAAATGACTTCAAAATGTGCGCAAGTAGCTTCCGATTCTCCTTCACAGTCTCCCTCTTGTTTTTCTATTATTGATATAGAAATGTCGGCGGCATCGTTTGAAGGAGCATCATTCAATTCAAAGTTGAGGTTCTTTTTCTCATCGGCACTCGTCCAAACCCCCTTTACCAAACCATTTGGAAGTATTTGTCCATTGAAAGTGCCGGTTTGGTCATATTCACCATCTTTATTGGTAGCAAACTCAAAAAGTACAAACTTTCCATCTGCATCAATATTTTCTTCAGTACCTCTTGGACTTAAGTCTATCAACTGTCCAATTCTACTGTAAGCATATTTGCCATATAGCTTTGTGCCGACTTTAACCAAGCTCATTTGCACCTCAGCAGTTCCAATTTTCCCCTTCAACTGACGGTAAAAACCATCTGAATTATTGGCAACATCGGGGGGTGTTTGTGTTGTTTGTAGAATTTCTCCAGTAACATTCGAGTTGGTATTGCTCTGCGTATTATTTTGTTTGCAGGACATGAAAACTGATGAAATCAGTATCAATGTTGGGATTAGTATTTTCATGGCTATCTTGATTTGAGGCGTTCATGGATTGAAGAACATTTCGAATTTCATGTTGGACGTTATTCAATTTCTTGCATCACCAATTCAGGCTGAACGGCATATCCTAAAAGTTTAAGCATAGAACTTGCTTGCTGTTCGGGCGAAAAAAGTTCCGTACTGACTTCACCTGTTTCTGGGTCTCTTTGAATAAGTACGTGTTTTGGACTTGGGAGCAAGCAATGCTTGATTCCGCCAAAACCCGAAAGCGATTCTTGGTAAGCCCCTACGTGGAAAAAGCCAAGATAGAGTTTTTCGTCTTCATCCTCAACCGGAACGCCCTTACCTTCTACATGGAGGCATGGTAGATATAGATTGTTTCGGTGAAGCTTTGAACTATAAAAGTCGTTGCCATCGCAACTCAATCCACCGATGGTAACGGTCTGATAAGGATTGTTCCATTTGTTGATGGGCAGCAGTATAAATCGTTGCTTGATGCCGTAAATATCGGGCAAAGTAGTCATCATTGAGCCGTCAAGCATATACCAAGACTCGCGGTCGTTTTGATGTTTTTCGGCCAAAACCGAAAAGACGATCGCCCCACTTTCGCCAACCGTGAAACTGCCAAACTCGGTAAATATTTCAGGGGTATCTACCTGTTCTCTTTGGCAGGTTTCTTTGATTTGGTAAACGATTTCGCTGATGAGGTATTCATAATCAATATTCGAGTCGAGTGAATATCGGATGGGTAACCCGCCGCCTATATTGAGCATGGTTAAATCAGGACAAGCTTTTTTTAAATCGCAATACATTTGCAACAGTTTTACCAACTCATTCCAATAATAGGTGTCGTCCTTGATGCCTGTATTGATGAAAAAGTGAAGCATTTTTAGCTTAAAACGCGGGTTTTTTTTGACCACGGTTTCGTAAAAGTTGATGATGTCTTTGTACCTAACGCCCAACCGGGAAGTATAAAACTCAAAGGTAGGTTCTTCTTCGGCGGCTACTCTGATACCGATTTTACATTCTACATCCGGGTCTAGGTATTTTGAATAAAAATTCAACTCCTCCATATTGTCTATGACGGGTATCACGTTGTGATGGCCTTGGTTGATAAGCTCGCTGATACGGCGGATGTATTCGCGAGGTTTAAAGCCATTACAAATAATATAGGTGTCCTTTGTGATTTTACTTTCCGCATACAGGTTGTACAGCAGGTCAATATCATAGTTGGACGAGATTTCGATGTGGATATCATTTTTCAGTGCTTCATTCATCACATAAGAGAAATGAGAGCTTTTGGTGCAAAAGCAATAGCGATAAGGCTTGTCGTATTGATACTTTTGATAAGCCAATTGAAACAAGTGCTTTGCCTTTTGGATTTGCGAACTAATTTTGGGCAAGTAAGTGATTCGGAGAGGGGTGCCGTATTGTTCTATCAGCTTTTTGAGCGAAACATCGTGAAAGTGCAAGCAACCGTCAATCACTTTGAAACCTTCGGTAGGGTCGAAGGTTTGCTCTATTAAGTCAATATACCTGTTTGTCATCGAATGGAGATGGTAAACTTTGGGTTAAAGATAAGATGAGCTAATTTTCATGCAAAGAAAACATAAAACTTTGCTAATCTAACTATACTTTACCTACTAATGTTTAGTTTGCCACAATTTTATTCTAAATTTGCCATTGAAAAGCGATTTTATACTTATAGAATACCCAATTGAATAACCTTTTGGGTTTCTTTCCACCCATTACAAACACTTCCCTTTTATGGAAACGATAGACAAAACAGCGCAAAAAGAAAAAATTGCCCATCCTGAGAACGGCAAGTTGGAAAAAGTAACAGCTCCTGTTAAAAAACTGCCTCCATCTCAAATTTATGTCTCCTCTGAGATTGGACAACTTCAAAGATTAATTGTACACAGCCCCGATGCGGGAATCGGTAAAGTCGTTCCCAGAAAATCGCAGGATTGGCTCTATGATGACATCGTAGATATTGACAAAATGCGGGCAGAATATAACGAATACCTGCAAGTCCTCCTTTGGTTTTTAGACCCTGAAGCCATTAGAGGTAAAGAAATTAATGAAGATTTTTTCAAGCCGGCTAAAAAGGGGGCTTATTTTAGCTCAAATAAAGTCGTTGAAATAGAGCATTTGCTCATTAAGATTTTAGAAATACCCGATGTACGGTTAAGATTGGTTACCCATGTTTGTGCCGCTGAAAGATGTAGTCTTCGGGTCATTAATCGCCTGTTGGAACTAGATACGGAACTATTGGCAAGAGTGCTGATTACAGGAGTCATCTCTTCCGATAAAGTTGATGAGTTTATATTCCCGCCCATTCCTAATCTTATTTTTACCCGCGACATCGGCATAGTTATCAATAACTATTTGTTGTTGACCAAACCTGCACAAGATGCCCGTATTCGAGAGGCAATTATTACCAAATACATCGCCGCCTACGCCCTTTTCCCTAATATCGGCGACTTTGAAGACTGGGTAATTGAAATTGATGGCGATAAAAGTTTCCTGTTGCACGACCCCAATGCTTCTAATGTATCAACTATCGAAGGAGGGGATGTGATGATGATTAGCCCCGAACATCTCCTTATAGGGTGCAGCGAGAGAACCTCTCCAAAGGGTATTGAAAACACCATCCGCCAATTGTTCCGCCGAAATGTTGTTCAAAAAGTAACAGTCGTGAAAATCCCCTCCAAAAGGGACTATATGCACATTGATACGGTTTTTACCCAAGTAAAACGAAATATGTGGGTGGTGTTCGGGCAGTTCTTGGACCGCAGTCATGATGTTAAGGGAAAATATATTTCTGATGTCATTTCCCGAAATAGAGAAGGGCAGATGGATTCAAAGGTTTCTATTACCCAGTTCCTCCGAAAAGCTACGTTGAAAGGTTATACTATCAAGGTAAACAAGATAAAGTCTCTGCAAAAACTACTCCGCCAAATCAGTTTTGTGGATTTTGGTTCGCGCGAATGTAAAATCATCCGTTGCGCCGGTGGGCGGTTCCCTTATGATGAACGTGAGCAATGGACGGATGCTTGTAACCTACTGGCTTTGCGAGAAGGGGTGGTGATTGGTTACGACAGAAACAAGGAAACCGAAAAAGAATTTGTTAAACGGGGCTTTACCCTGCTAAAATCATCCGACTTCATCACACGCATGCAAGAAGGGAGTACCCTTGAAGAAGTTCTGAAAGGCGACACTTTAATCTTGCTTCCTTCGTCCGAGCTTTCAAGGGCCAGAGGAGGGTCGCATTGTATGAGTATGCCGTTACTTAGAAACGATTGGCATTCCTAGCCATCAATTGTAGTTGGCCTTTTATTATTCGCAGAACTTATAACCAACGCCCCTGACAGAAAAAAAGTGTTGAGGGTGTTTCTGGTCTTCTTCAAAGTGTTTGCGGAATGAAAGGATAAAGTTGTCAATGGTTCGGGTGGTGGGGTAAACATCGTAGCCCCAAACGGTTTGCAGGATTTGCTCCCTCGAAACCACTTCATTTTTGCGCGTAATGAGCAGTTTTAACAGTTTTATTTCTTTTTTGGTCAAGTTGATTTCTCCATGTGGGGTTTTGGCTTTGTAAGTAACAAAATCTATTTCGTTGTTGCCAAATTTATACGATACCATCGGAGATACCGACTTGTCTATTTTATTATTATGTTTTAAAAGGTTTTTAATTCGAAGCAAAAATTCTTCGAGGTTAAAAGGCTTGGTAATATAATCATCTGCCCCCTTTTTAAGCCCCAATATTTTGTCTTGTGTAGAGTCCTTGGCGGTCAAAAACAACACAGGCATTTCTACATCTTCCAACCTGATTTGCTCGCATACTTGTAGCCCATCTACATCGGGCATCATAATGTCGAGCACCGCCAAATCAAATCGTTGTTCTTTGAAAGCGCGCAAGGCATCAACTCCGTTCGTGGTGGCTATTACTTCGTAACCTTCCGCTTCTAGGTTGAGTTTGATAATATCATGTATATGCTCTTCGTCTTCTGCTAATAGTATTCTGTGGTTCATAATAATTGGGTTTTATGATTTGAAAATATTGTTGGCTGATGTTTAAATAAAGCATTGATTTTGACCTCGGTAAGTTAACGCCCTTTCTTGAATTTTACCTCCCGATACAAAAACTAATTGCTTAAATCGCTCGCATAGTTCACCGGCTTTGGCATGACGCATAAATATTGGGTCGCCAAGGGCCAAATGTTCCAAGCCTTTATAAATTATTGGAGTTTGCACTTCACCGGTGGCTTCGTTGCCGGTGAGTGCAGCACCTTGGGGCAAATAGGGTTTGGGCAGTTTGTCGGTACCGGCTGAACCGGAGGCAATATATCCACCACCGGCACAGGTATAGATATGTGGTTGTGGCTTGCGGGTGATTTCAATGGCAAAACCGGCGGCGGGCAAATGTTTGAATTGTACATAATTGTCGAATAGGGCAGGGGAGTAGAAAGCCGAACCAACTGTTACTTCTGTTACTGCCGATTCTTGTATAGTACTTTCGAGGCTACCGGTGCCTCCACCATTGATTAACTCCAATCGAAACCCCATCTTGTTTAATGTATCTGTTACTTCAGCCCTTCGCTGTGCCACTTCTTTAATGGATTGGTTTTTGAGCGTTTTCACCACTATATTTTTAATAGCCGCCCCCTGAACAGCATCTCCCACACCTGCAATTTGTGCTTCGTAGCCCATGATGCCTACCAAATTAAGATGAGGGTGGGCGATGAAAGGAGTCATTAATGCTTTAACCGCTTTTGCGTTTCTCAAACCGGAACGATAGACCCCAAAATATAAACCGGGGAAGGTTGACGACATATCTATATCCAAACAAACCGGAAGTACTATTCCATACTTTTCACCAAATGAAGCATACCGGTTTAAGTGTTCTGCACAATCAGCCATCAAGATAATTCGCTTTCCGTTTTTCATGGCCTCACAAACCTCATTCAATTCTTTTTCCTGCCAAGTAGGGTAACCTACTAACATATCGTCAAACCCTTCATTGGCAAGAAAAACGGCTTCACTTGCGGTATAGGTCATAATACCTTTGAAAGGGGCACCCTTATCTAACAAATAGTGCAGCAACCTTGTACATCTGACCGATTTTGATGCCACACGTATGGTTTTGTTTCCTGCCCTACGAATAACAGCCGCAATGTTCTGCTCAAGTAAATCGAGGTCTATGAACGCAAAAGGTTTTGGTTCGTCTCGAAACAGGGATTTGTAGTATTGGTAAGTGGAAATCATTTTTAGTGGTTAGTGAGCTTGTCGAACTAAGTGGTTAATTATTAATGTTGGATTTCGTGGATTTAATAATTGCTGTCATTATTTTGATGATTTCAATAGCATCTGAATGGATGCTTTCGAATTGTTCTTTTGTCATATGCTCTGTTTCATTCATTAGATCCAACCAATAAATGGTTTCGTTTATTTCTTTTTGAGCAATACCCATTTTATGAGCGAAATCTTTTTTAGTTTCTGCATGTTCTGCTTCACGTATCATTGCACCAACGCTTGTTCCGCTTCTAAGTAACTGATTAGAAAGAACAAACACTTTTTTATGCTCACACAAATACTCACACAGCTTAACTATTCTCACCGAAAATGCAAAACTTTTAGTTTTAACAATATTCTCTTTCATACACTATCCTTTTTCCATCGCAATTATAATTTACCATTAACCATTAAAACCCGTTGTTTTTACTGTATCAATAAAACATTTTACCCCATCAAGCGGGGTGTCGGGGTAAACGCCGTGACCTAGGTTGACTATATGTCCCTTTGGCCCGAATTCTTGGAGCATAGTTAAGGTTGCCCTTCGAATGTATGCTTTGTCGGCATACAAAACACAGGGGTCTAAATTTCCTTGCAATGTTTTTTGTGTTCCAATTTCTTGTCGTGCAAACTGTGGCGTGATAGTCCAGTCGAGTCCAATGACGCTACAATTCATAGCCGCAAGTTGTTTTAGGGCAAAAAATGCCCCTTTGGCAAATACGGTAACGGGCGTTTCGCCCATCGCTTTGCAAATTTGGGCGATATAGGGCAGTGCGAAAGTATTGTATTGTTGAGGGCTAAGAATTCCTGCCCAACTATCAAACAATTGAACAATATCAGCACCTGCTTTGATTTGCGCCTGAAGGTAGTGAATGGTGCTTTGGGTGATTTTGTGCAATAGTTTATGAGATAGTACCGGTTCTGTGTAGAGCATGCGTTTAGAAAGGCTAAAAGTTTTTGAACCGCTGCCTTCTACCATGTAGGCAAAGATGGTCCAAGGGGCACCGGCAAATCCTATTAGAGGTATTTTGTTATTCAATGCAGACTTTACCAACTTAATAGCGTCAATGGTGTATTTAACACCTTCCTCGTCTGCAATTCGTAGTTGTTCTACATCCTGCGCGCTTTGAATGGTTCGCATAAACACGGGCCCTTTATTTTTTTCCATCTTATAGGGCAAGCCCATCGCTTCGGGGATGACCAAAATATCTGAATAAATAATGGCAGCATCAACTCCTAATTCGTCAATCGGTTGAAGGGTAACTTCGCAAGCTATTTCGGGTGTTTGCACCATCGTGATGAAACTGCCAACTTGCTCACTCAAACGGCGATATTGGGGTAATATGCGTCCGGCTTGGCGCATTAACCACACCGGTTTCCGTTCGGTTTGTTCTCCCCGCGCTGCTCGTAATAGTATGTCGTTTATCAAAATATTTACTTTAGGGCATAAAGTTACTCATTTGCCCTTTGTCAGACGTACTACAAATGTGTTTTTGCATGTCATTGTTTTGTCAAATCTTTTTCCGGTTTTGTCATTTTTTCCAAACCTTGACTAAGTTCCTTTCTTATGAATAATGCCTATAACCCTTTATTTGTAAAGGGTAAGGGTGTCATTCGAGTTTGTTTTTTGTATTAAGGTTGGCACAAGAAAAGTGTAAAATTAAAATTTGGCATAGGGGGAAGAATGGTTGATTTGTAGTGAAGGGCATCGCCAAAACCTAATTTTATTTCCATATTCTTGTGTTCTCTTCAAAAATTAACCAACTACCCTTTGCCTATTGCCGATTTGAATCAACCATCTCCAGAATAGAATCGATTTCAGTAGGCGATATCCAAACAAGATCGGATTCTTTTCGCAACCACGTCATCTGTCGTTTTGCATATCTGCGGGAATTGCGTTTAATGAGTGCAACCGCCTCCTCCAACGAATAATTCCCGTCTAGATGGTCGAAAAGTTCCGAATATCCAACAGTTTGCAAGGCGTTTTGATGGCGGGAAGGGTAAAGTTGCTTGGCTTCCTCAAGCAGTCCGTTTGCCATCATATCTTCTACCCTTTGGTTGATTCGATTGTAAAGCGTTTCCCTTTCCATTTCGAGGCCGATTTTAACCATTCTGAATGGACGTGAAGTCATAACGCCGCTTCTGAAATCACTAAATGGCTGTCCACTGCTCAAACAAACTTCCAATGCCCTAATTAACCGTTGTGGGTTGTTCAAGTCCACGATTTTATGATAAACGGGGTCTTTTTCGAGTAGCAACTCCTGTAGTTTGACAATTCCTTCGGTCGCTAATAGACTCAATAGTTGTTGTTTTACTTCAGGTAAAGCCGGTGGGAAATCATCTACGCCTTGACATACGGCACGAATATACAAACCCGAACCACCGACCATCACCACAACGCGATGTTTGGTGAACAAATCGTTCAGCAAAGCCAAGACTTCTCGCTCAAAATCGCCCACCGAATAAAAGTTGGCGATACTGTGCGAATTGATGAAGTAATGGGGCACAAGAGCAAGCTGTTCAGGGGTTGGTTTGGCCGTTCCTATGTTCATTTCGCGGTAAAATTGCCGGCTATCGGCCGAAATGATAACCGTTCCAAGTGATTGTGCCAACCGAATGGCCAAATCTGTTTTACCGGATGCAGTAGGTCCTGCAATGACAAGCAAAATGTTTTGAAGTGCGTCCATAAATTGGTCAAAAATGGTTCAAACGAGTCAAGACTTGCTCCAAAACGTTGTTGGGGTTGGTAATAACCATCACACGAAGGTGCGAATATTCAGAACTCTTGAGCAATTGTTCATACTGACGGTTGCGTTGTCGGTAAGTTTTAAAAAACCAATAAAAAATCGAGTTCTTAGTAAAAAAGGTGTTATAAAAAGACTCCTTGTTACCGTGCCAAAGTGGTTTTTGGGAAAAAACTCTATCCATACTTCGCACAAAAAGTCGTCTAAAGGTGAAGAAAAATGGAAAACGAAGCCAAATTAAAACTTCTGCCCGTTTCCAAAGCATGTTGCGAAGGATTCCGTAGTTCCCGTCTGCAATCCAACCGGGTTGTTGGGTGAGCAAATCAATACTGTTAAAGAAAGTTTCATCAGAAACTTCTACCCAATTATGGGTAAAATGGTAATAATCCATCTCAATCGCCGGAAGATTTAAGTGCTCTCCTAATTGTTTTGCCAAAGTAGTCTTTCCGGCACCCGGACTTCCGATGATAACATAGTTCTTGGATAGATACATTAGTTTGATT
This sequence comes from uncultured Bacteroidota bacterium, assembly GCA_937907475.1. Classification (GTDB taxonomy): domain Bacteria; phylum Bacteroidota; class Bacteroidia; order Chitinophagales; family UBA2359; genus UBA2359. Next base: position 12,020 of record CALCIK010000101.1, read on the forward strand.
AGGGTTAGCTATGATGATTTTGCTCCAAAAAACTATTCAATTCAAAGTAAATACGATTGTCCTTCGCCTTTTCTAAGGGATGTGGTGTATTGGGCAATACCAACAACCTCCCTTTTGGTAAATGAAGAAACGCGGTTTTCGTTTCTTCAACAGAGACCATATTATCCCTATCCCCAACAGACACAGTAACCGGACAACTAATATCGCGTAGTGCCTCCATCGGAAGTACCGGATTATTTCCCAAACTTATCAATAAACAGGCTGTTTTAACCATCAATGTTTCCCAATCATTGGGCGCATGACGTTGTTCTAATTCGTTAGCAAAAGCCGGAACTTTTTCCTTTATCTTATGAGGGTTGAGCATTTTCGACTCTTTTTCGGCGGTTTCTGTTGTCCAATCAAACTTAGTGGCTAAAGTAAACACGCTTTTTACTGCAAATGGGTAATGTTTTGCCAAATACAAGCCCACATATCCCCCCATACTGTAGCCAAAAATATCAATTTGTTCTATTTTTTCACGCTCCAGAAAGTCTAAAATCTGTTGAGCGAAGCCTTCTATAGAAAAATTGGAGTGGATATACGGCGTTCCGCCATGTCCTTCAAAGTCGGGCAGGTAAACCGAATAATTATCTGAAAAAGATTGAGCAAATGGCCTCAACATTTTGGAAGAACCCAAAGCACCATGAAGAAAAAGAATTGGAACCATGTATGAAAGGTAATAATGAAAAGGAAGTAAGAGTCCGGATTTGTAATAAACTTTGCAAATATAACCCCTCCTCCTTCCAATTTCAAAAGAAACCGCGGAAAAAAAGCGCATCAAGTAAGTTTTTGATGCGCTTTATTGGGAAAAGGGTAAAATCATGGTAGGGATGCTTTTCAATTTATCCGATTGGAGAATGGGTTATTTTGTTGTTTTCTTCTTTTAGGGACACTTTGTTCTTGTATAAATTAATCTACAACTTCGTTTTTTGATAGGTAATAGGTTGGGAAAATGGCTATAAGCCTTGCTTTGAAAGGGATGTTCTTTACCTTATTATTCCCTAACCTTAGGTAATAGGAATGGCTCATCCGATTGGATTTTATGACACGATACTTTAGGTTATGAGACAAATCAGATAAACAACAATTTTTATCTCTGCTATGCTTGCTGCCGTTGGGATAAAGAAAATTAGTTGGCTGAAAAGGTGAGTGCCAAGTTGATAGGTAGAATTACGCCAAAGGGTGGGTACGTACACCTTTTTCGTATGCAACTTAAATAGAAGCGAAGCCTATTGGGGTTAAATTTTCTGTTTGTCTTTCGAAACGTTCTTGCTCATAAATGAAACGTTCTTGCTCATAAACGAAACGTTCTTGCTCATAAACGAAACGTTCTTGCTCATAAACGAAACGTTCTTGCTCATAAACGAAACGTTCTTGCTCATAAATGAAACGTTCTTGCTCATAAATGAAACGTTCTTGCTCATAAACGAAACGTTCTTGCTCATAAACGAAACGTTCTTGCTCATAAATGAAACGTTTTTGCTCATAAATGAAACGTTCTTGCTCATAAACGAAACGTTTTTGCTCATAAATGAAACGTTCTTGCTCATAAACGAAACGTTTTTGC
>CALCIK010000102.1 GCA_937907475.1 uncultured Bacteroidota bacterium
AGTTAACCGTGAATAATTTTATGAATTGACCATCTCTGCCCTAAAGGGGACTTTTCCGTGCTATGTTGGTGGAAAGTGTTGTTTCTTTTGCAAAAGCAGTTTTTGTACTGTTTCGGTTATTATAGCCATCACAAACTTTGTTTCGTTTAAAATCGCTTCATTGGTAAATCGAATAACAGTTATGCCTTTTGCTACTAACTCTTGAGTACGTGATTCATCATACTGAAACTGTTCCGGAATAAGGTGTATGTTGCCATCAACTTCTACAACCAACTTTATTTCATGGCAGTAAAAATCGGCAATGAAATAAAGCAGGGGGTGTTGCCTTCTGAAACGTAGTCCGCAACACTGATTTTTTGACAAATATTTCCAAAGATGTTCTTCTGCCGGTGATGGTTTTGCCCTCAACTCTTTTGCAAAACTAAAAAGCCATATCGGCGCACCTGCAAACATTGTTATTTTATGTTCATCACTTGTCATCTCGTTGCCCTTTTTTTGGATAATAAAGGTAAATAAACTATCCCTGATTACAACACGTAAAACCTGAATTTTTTGTTTAAACAAAAGGATAGTAGAGGAACTGCCCATTTAAACCCATCATTACCAACTTACAACTGACCAAAAAGTCCCCTTCAGGGGATTTAGGGGTAAGGAAGGCAATCAGTTACAAAACAGGGACAATATAATTGTATCAACAACTAAATTACACCATCGGAATTAAGTAAAAAGTAATGCTAGAGCTATGGCTAAAAATAACCTACCTTATTCATTGAAAATAGGGGTCAGCGATTGATTTTTGCCTACCTTTGAAACCAAAATGATAGGCATAGCCCAAAAATGCTTAAAAAAACATTATACACATAGCATAAAATGTTCAAAACAGGTCAAAATTGTTAACTTTAAACTGTAAAAAAAGGTCTTTTTTTCAATAAAAGAGGACTTTAAATCGGAGAAATAGGGCTTTTATTTTTAAAAGAGGACTTTAATTAGGAGGGAAAGGGCTTTATTTCAAAATAAAGGACTTTAAGTCAAAGAAAAAGGTCTTTTATTATAAATAAAGAACTTTAAATCGCATCAAAATATCTTTGGGTTTGGAAAAAGCACTTTAGAATGAAAAAAAAGCAAACAAAATTCAGGTGAAAGGACTTTTAATTTAACCAATAGGACTTTAAATCGGGAAGAAAGGTAATAAAGCGAAGCTAAAAGGCAACAAAAATTGTTTCTAAATTTGGTTTATTCGTCATAAAACTCAGAAAAAAATCAACCTTTGGTTCATTCGGGTTTGTCTTTTTGATGTTCGGGTTACCTTTGAATGAGGAGCGTTGTTGAAAACAAACAGGCGTTGATTGACCATCAAAGCACGAAGTACACCCAATAAAAAACCTGTTTCAATAAAGGGTGAATCCTTGTATGATAATTGAAACCCTGCTCCAATTGGTGTTTCCAATTGTGTTTTAATCATGTTCCTGTATGTGTTGGAGATACTGCAAGTTACTAATCCCAGTTTCGTTGGACCACATTGCTGAATTTTCAGAATGTCGTTTACACTACAAACCTAATTTCAATTTAACAGATTGCCATCCTTTGACATCCCGATTTCGTTATTTGATGAAATTGGGGATGTTCGGTTGAATGTTACTATGTAACAGGTGTTGCTTTGTTCTGTTGTTATTAGATTGACCGGGTATATTTAACTGTATAAGTACGTATCTTTGTGAAAACTAAACAGTTTGATTGTTTATCAATGGCTTTTCATGTTTTGATAAAGCCTTTTGCTTATTTTCCTCACCATGATTTTTTGAAACTTAATATCTTTTTTATGAAAAGTCTTCTTACCTTTTTAATTGCAATATTGGTACTAGGCAGTCTTTACAACCTTCAAGCACAGAATGTTGTGATTTTGCCGGTAAATGGCGAAGGGTCTGTTCAAACAGCAACATCCGGCACCCTATTAGATAGTGGTGGAGAAGGATTATACACACCCGGTACTTATGGGTCAATAGTCATAAGCCCTTCCTCTGTTTCTTGTCCTTTAGAGATTGCCTTTACCGAATTTGATTTGGGTGTAAATGTTGATTTTTTAACCCTTTATGATGGCGCAAATTTTGATATTTACATAGGGTCTTATACCGGAGACCAATTGCCTAATGGAGGCTTACCTATTGTTTCCACAACGGGTTCGTTTTCGATAGAAATGTATAGCGACATTTTTATTTTCCCTCCTCCACCTCCGGTTAATGCCGGATTTAGGGCTATTTGGCAAGCCGGTGATAGCACTGCCGATGCAAATTTTACCATTAGCAGTAATGATGTGCCTATTAACTCGCCCATACACTTTACGCCCAATGTTACCGAGTATGGCGATTATTTCTGGAACTTTGGCGATGGTAATTCCAGTACGGAGGTAAATCCAACTCATGCTTTCAGTGGGTTTGGTTCATTTACGGTTAGCCTGACGATTACCAATTGCGAGGGCACTTCGGCTACTCAATCGGTAGAAGTATTTGTTCAAGAACCACCGGCAATTTCTGTCGAACCCAATTCAGGTTATGATGTTACCTTAGAGCAAGGCGATTCTACAACTTATTCTTTTACCATCACTAACAACGGATCCGGTGATTTGGTCTATGAAATAGAAGGAGCAAACCTTATAGCAAATAAGGAGTTGCAAGTACTTGCGCTTTTAAATGGGGCCGATTTAACCCAAGAATACCCTGCTACCTTACAAGCCATCAATAACTATTTCACCGATTACCAATTGACTGAAATCACGACCACTAACGCTTCGGAATTGGCAACAGCACTTCAAAACAAAGATGTATTGCTCATTCCCGAACAGGAGACTTGCAATGCAGCAGCTTTTGGTTCTTTTGCTGCCATTTTACAAACATTTGCAGAAAATGGCGGTACGATTATTATCAATGGTACGAATCAATCGGGCTGTATTTTTAATACCGGCTTATTTAGCGGAACATATCAAAACTTTTATAGTGGGCCGTTGAACGTTAGTGTACCTACTGACCCCATTATGGAAGGGGTTAGCAATCCTTACGACGCTTTGGCGGTAACTTTTTACTTCGATATTACCAATCCCGATGCCGTAAGGTTGGTACAGTACAACGGATTTGATGTAGTTACTTATCGCAACATTGGTTTGGGCAGAGCTATTTTGGTTGGACACGATTTCCGTTATCACAATGCCAATATGGACAGGATTATGTCTAATTGTGTCAAAACCACTAAGGATTTGTTGTCTGTCAATGGTGGCGTTGATTGGCTTTATATTTCTGAAGATTCAGGCACTTTAGCTCCGGGTGAAAGTGTTACGATTGACCTTGAGTTTAATGCAACAGATATATATGGCGGATTTTTTACTCAAAATTTAGTAATTAATTCTAATGATGCAGCTACCCCTCAAATCACCATCCCTTGTAACTTGACGGTAACGGGTACACCGAGTTTTGCCATTAACGAAAGTAGTCACGACTTCGGGGAAGTAATGGAAAACGATACTGCCCGATACAATATAACCATCTCCAATCCGGGAACAGACTCCTTAAAAGTGTTAGGCATAACATTTTCAGATCCGGTTTTTAGTGCCGATCCAAGTAATTTTTCATTGTATGGCGGGGGAACTTCTCAAGAAGTGGAACTTCGATTTGTTCCTACAACAATTGCCCCTTATTTTGCCACGGCTACCATAGAAACCAATATCATCAACTTCTTTATTACCGTAAGTGGTACCGGGGTAGGAGCACCGGTAACGACTGTTAATCCCGTTGCCATTAACGAAACATTAGATGTCGGAACGACAACAACAGTGCCTTTGACCATTTCTAACAATGGACAAGGGCCGCTGTTTTACGATATTGACACCACCTATTTCCAACAACAACTAAAAGTGTTGGCTTATACGAATGGAAGTGATGTATTGGCCTATAATAACACGATTACGGCGATTAACACTTATTTCACCGATTACCAATTGACCACTACGAACACCATTAGCTCAACTGAACTGGGCGAATTGCTCCAAAATGTTAATGTGCTGCTTGTTCCTGCCATTACAGATTTTAATTCGATGAATCTGTTTAACAGTTTCCAGACCGTTTTAAATGATTTTGTAAATAGTGGTGGTCATGTGATTTTCCTAGGCAACTTTAATTGGGGTGATAATCCGGTCCTTCATTCGGGATTTTTTAACGGGTTCAACAGTTTTAATTCCGGGATGGCCTGTAATGTGGTAGATACGGCTCATCCTATCATGGAGGGCGTTTCAAATCCCTACAATCCAATTGGCATTACTCCAATGACGTTTTTTGATGCCGACCTTGTGCGGTTAGTTCAACAACCCGGATTTGACATCAACCCGAGCGATGTGGTGGCTTTCAGACAAATAGGAACGGGTAGAGCGATTTATATCGGACACGACTTTGGTAGTGAAGATCCCGAAGGGTCACTCATTATATCCAATACCCTTAAATGGGTGGCCACGCAAAATATTTTGCAATGGTTTGCCATTTCAAGTACATCCGGTACAGTGGGGTATCCCGCTTCCGAAACCTTGACCGTTACCCTTGATGCTACTAATTTAGTCGGCGGTACTTATACCACCCAAATTGTGATTAACAACAATGACCCGCTTGCTCCTAGTATTGTTGTTCCGGTTACACTGACGGTGATTGGTGTGCCTGCAATTGAAGTATCAAATACCTCCCTAAACTATGGTAACGTGATTATTGGAAACACTAAAACTTTAGAAGTTCAAATCAGTAATCCGGGCACCGATAGTTTGTTTTTGGATATTAGTTCTTCGTTGCCTCAATTTGTGGTGAATTCTGCCATTGCAACGGTTCCTCCTTTTGGCAATATGACTTTGGAAATTACCTTTGTTCCTTCTGTTATAGCTTTGCTCAACGGGCAAATTTTTGTCAACAACAATGTCAATGATTTAATTATCAACGTAACCGGCTTTGGACAAGGTGCGCCTGTGATTGGGGTAAACCCTTCTTCTTTGGAAACAACTCTTTTAGCAGGGGAGACTGAAGATCAAACTGTAACACTGACCAATACCGGAGCAGGGCCTTTAGAATTTACCAGCAACGGCGGTTCGACAATCCCTATTTTGGCTTGGACCTATCAGGCTAATGTCTTTAACTACGCAGGAGTTCCTGCTGCTATTGAGGCTACCGGTTTGGATTATACTTTGGAAGAAACCGATACCGATAACCCAACTACTATGGCAGCATTGTTACAAAACAAACGGGTGCTTTTAATCCCCGACCAAAACTTCTCGTCCAGCAGTGCGGTTTTCTCAGCAATGGCACCTGTTCTTTCCGAATTTGTTCAAAACGGCGGAGCAGTAGTTTATTTAGCTACTCAATGCGACTTTTGTATGTCGCAAACGGGTTTGTTTAACGGTTTTATTTGGGCGTTTTTGTTCAACAATCCTGTTAACGTTTTAGATAACACTCATCCCTTGAGCACAGGACTTGCTACTACCTATATCAGTTCGTCAAACAGCATTGCTTATTTCTTTTCCGACCCCGATGTTGTTTCCTTAACCGATGTATTTACCGGAGGTTCTACCTTGTCATATAGACAGTTTGGCAATGGTAAAGCAATTTATGTGGGCGATGTGTTTACCGAAATTACAGTTCCCGGCATTACCATGCTTCGCAATGCTTTACAATGGGGAGGTGCGCCGCCTTCATGGATTAGCTTTGACCCAACTGAGGGCACTAATGAGGTGGGCGAATCTTTCACCATCAATGTAACCTTTGACGCCACAGGTTTATTGGCAGGTGTTTATACCTTCGACCTAATTCTGTTTACCAACGACCCTCTTAATCCCGAAGTCGTTATTCCTTGTACGATGACCGTGTTGGCTTTCCCACAAGTGCAAGTTGCCGCACAACCCACTTACTCTTGCGATGGTATTGTCAATTTTTACGACCAAACGCTCAACAACCCGACTTCATGGACTTGGGATTTTGGAGACGGAACAACAGCCGGTATTCAAAACCCCATTCATAGCTATACCGAAAGCGGTAATTACACCATTACTTTAGAGGCTTGTAATGATTTGGGTTGTGATGAATTGGTATTCCCCAACTTGATTACTGTTGATTTTAACTCGGTCTATTGCGATACGATTAACATGCCGTTTTCGGGTGTAACAACGATTACCGATTGTCATGGTGTTTTGAGAGATAGTGGTGGTGAACAAAACTATCTTGCGGGTGCCAATGGAGTGGTCACTATTTCTCCCTTTGGTGCCACCCAAGTGAGCATAACCTTTACAGAGTTTGCCTATTTGAATATTGAAAATGCTGACCAAATCATTATTTATGACGGTCCGGACATTAATAGCCCTGTTCTCGGCTTTTTCTCCGGCACCACTTTACCCAATGGCGGAACGGTTACCTCTACCGGAGGTTCAATTACCATTCAAGAGTTGACCTTCGGTTGGTTTGGTACAGATATTGGATTTACCGCTACATGGGATTGTGTGATCATTACCACTCCCCCTGTTCCCGGATTTACGTCAGAGACAACTGACAATTGTTTGGGGATAGTTGATTTTACCGATGCTACGGGTAACTACCCCAGCAGTTGGTCTTGGGACTTTGGCGATGGCGCGACCTCTACAGATCAAGACCCACAACATTCTTACCTGCAAAGCGGCACATATAACGTGGTGTTGACTTCATGCAATATGGTTGGTTGTGAGTCGGTTACAATACCTGTAACAGTTTCCGGTGTTTTGTATGTAAACTTTACCGCTCCTCAATACATACAAATCAACAGCCCCATCATGTTTATGGACAATACAGCCAATTCAACTTATTGGCAGTGGAACTTCGGTAACGGACAAACTGCTGTTGGACAAATTGCCAATCCCGTTACTTTTTACAACACGTTAGGTGTTTACACGGTTACCCTTACCGTTACTGATTCCAACGGTTGTGTAAGAAGCGGCAGCCAAGTTGTAACAGTGGTTGAAGATGTGAGTATTACCGACCCCATTTCAAATACAACCTTGTTAATCTATCCTAACCCTACTAATTCAGGCTTGGTGAATTTGCAAATAGCAGTTCCTAACCAAAGTCAAGCCCTCGATTTGAGTATTTACGATGCGATAGGAAAACAAGTGTATGCGGAAAGGTTAAACTCGGTCGGTGATTTTACCCATCAAATCAACACAGCAGGATTTGCAAAAGGCATGTACTGGGTAGCCCTTCAATCGAACTCGGGATTAATTACCCAAAAACTAATCGTGCAATAACCTTTATTTCGTTTCACGTTACCGACACCTTTTTTCGTTAAATGAAGCATTAGTGTCGGTAACGTTTATTAAAAATACCCGCCTGCATTTTTTTGTGGGCGGGTATTTTTTGGGGTTTACGTTTTACTTTTTACGTTACCGACACCTGTTTTCGTTAATAATAGTTTTAGATGTCGGTAACGTTGGTTAGTTCAACAGTCCATAATATCTTTCTTCCAATACTTTTAAATGCCAACGTTGATGGCCTGCCAACATAAAAGCTAACGAAAGCGGACAATACTGTATTCCGTTAAATCCATTACCTGTTTGATGTAACATCTCCGGGGTAAATGATTGGTACATTGTGATAGTCCCTTTGCGAATAAGGATTAATTCATTTAATAAATCATCCACTGTTCGGCTGTTTGCAATTGTATTTTTGGCAAAGGCTTCCTCATCAAAAGGCGGCAATGTTTGTTTATCTCCACGGGCAATTGCTGTAATTCGATAGGCAAAAACTCTTTCCGTATCAATTATATGTTGTAAAATATCTTTCACTGTCCATTTACCTTCGGCATATACTTTTTCGCCCAATGCTTTCCATTTTTCTATGGGGGCGTTTTCCAATTCTTGTAAGCTGATTTGTAATGCTTCGGAATAAGTTACATCATCAGCAAGGTAGATGTACCTGTCAAAATACTCGGGCATTTTTTTGATGTCTGACTTTTTTATTTCAGTATATTATAAAGTTAAAGTAAACCGTTGTTTTTCTTTTGATGTCGCTCCAATTCTGTTGTAAAACTTAATGCCTCGTTCATTAAATACCGGCGTTTGCCATTCAATATGATGGGCATTGTTTAGTTTAGATTGGATGACAACTTCATTTACCAAAGCCTCGCCAATTCCAAAACCTCGGTACTGTTCACGTAAAAAAAGGCAATCCATGTGGGTATAATAATCGGCATCCCAAGTAGAGCATTCATGACTAAAAGAGGCATATCCCAATATTCCGGTACTGCTTTCGGCTATCAAACAATGCAGTTTTGGATTTTCACAAAAGAGCATTTTTGCTAACTTTTCCGCTTTGCCCATTGGCTCATAATGTGCCTTTTCGTATTCGGAGTGTTCTGCACAAAGTTGTATTATTTCGGCTATGTCGGATGGAACTGCTGTTCTGATTTGGTATTTCATTATAGGTCTTGATTTAATTGTTCGTTTATATAAGCTTGAAAATCAGGGTTTTCGTTTTTCATTAAAACATGTTTTACCCAAGCATTGCGTTCGTGCCAAATAATTGCTATTTCCCATACACAAGTGGTGATACCATTATCTGAAAATAGTTTATACTCATTGCTAACATCCATCAGGTACACAAAGTTTTGTAACATATTTTCGTCTATCCACCAATTTATGATGGCAAAGCAACCTTCTTTACCTTCGTGCAAAATTAGGGTGGCTATTTTATAGGTTTCTAAATCATATATCTCACTTTTTGAAAGCCAATTGTCTAATTGCTGTTTTGTTTTTTCAATATTTTCTTTTGATACAAATTCACTATGAATAGAAATACTGTACAGTTTTATTTGCCAGTCGTTGTAATTATAAACTTCCAAAAAGCGAATAGGGCGAGTGGTGTAGCTTGATTTTATCTTCATTCTTTAATGCTTTCTAAAAAATTAGCTTCATAGTTTTGAATGGTTTCTAATAAATGGGCATCATTATTAAATTTTTCTTTTAACAACTGATACACTTCTTTTGCCCGTTCATCTTTCAAAATATCAATGAGTTGCACATTTTGAAAAATATCGTTCAAATCGTTTTCCTCTAATGATTTTTTAAATCGTTCCAATAAAAGAGGAAAACCCAAATCGGCTTTACCCAAAGTTGCCAAAGTATAGGCTGCTGCATAGGGATAATCCCAAACCGGTGTTGCCAAATACCATCTTGGTGATTGGTTGTCCGACAAACATTTTAATACATAATCTATTACTTGTACATCTCCCAATTGCTCCAAACCGTTTAGGGTACTTATACGGCTTTGATTTTTCCAAGAAGGTTTGTTGTCTAAACCCATTAAAATGTCAAATGCTTTTGGGCTTTTGGTTTTACCCATTGCAATAGCTGCCGCATTAACTACTCTATCGCTTTCGTCAGATAATGCAGCTTTATAAATTTCAAAATATTGCACATCGCATGTATTCCCTAAGGTAAAAATAGCTGACGTTTTTAACCACGATTTTTCAGTGTTAATAAGATTTAAAATCATTGAAAGGGTTTCAGTATCATAAGGCATGGTCAAAATCTTGCGCAAAGAACCAAGAGCATATTGTCGGTATCGCCAATAAAAATTTGAGGTGATTTCTTTTTTGAAAGCCGCCAGAATTTCACCTTTTAAAATAGTATTTGTACTACTGTCATTTGCAATCTCAACTAGCTTGTCCAGTGCTTTTTGCTTGGCAAGAATATCTTTGCTACGGTCTAATTGTTGCAAATATTCATCGGTATTTTTTGCAAATTCGGTTTCACAGATCCACGTATCTTCATAATTAAAATTGACAAATGCAGGTGCTTTTGGCATTGAAAAGTTAAAAACATTTTCTGACTTAGCCTCTATATAAACTTCAAGAATGTTGTTATCTATCTCTACTTCCAATTTGCCTTTAAACAAGCCTACTTGCTCATATTTGCTGTTCCTGTCTTCGATTTGTGTTTGTCTTACTGTTATGTTTAATTGTTTTATAGAGGGGTCGTAATTTTTTGTTACTTCAAATTTGGGCATACCTGTTTTATATATCCATTGGTCGAAAAACCATTGATAAGATTCGCCTGTTATTTTTTCTATCGCTTTTTGAAAATCACCGGTTGTAATTTGCTTGCCTGCATTTGACTTTACATACAGTTGTATCGCTTTCCACCAATTTAAGTCGCCTACTTCCTTTTGTAACATTCTTAAAACCAACGCACCTCTATATTTGCTATAACTGTCGGAAGTAAAATTGGTTAAATCTTCATAATTATTTGTAACTATTGGGCGTATATTGCCAACATTCCAATCTGCAAATACATTGCTAATTTCAAATGGTAATATATACAAGAGATATTCCGATAGAGTATTGTTTTTGGCAGTGTATAGTCCTGCAAAGTATTGTGCAAAAGCATTATTCAGCCAAATATCACTCCATGATTTCGGCATAATTATATTACCAAACCATTGGTTGGCTAAGGCTTGCATGGCTACTCCATCCCAAAGATACTTGAAATCATGGTGTACGCTTTGGTCATCAATATAATTATCAGAAAGTATGGAAGCCGAATGTTGTCCGGTTAAACCGGGAAAAGGATAATCTTGCACCACCACTTGTGTATAATCGGAAAGTGGGTAATTGAAACCCGTTTTTTCTTCTATAAATCGCATCATATCGGGCAATAGTTCAGTAGTTGCTTTTACCGCTTCTTTTTCGTGAGGATAGCCAAAATTATGTATAGCTACACCTTTTGAAATTTGCAATACATCAACATATTCACCTGCAACTATCGCCACTAAATAATTCGGAAAAGGGATTTCGCTTTTGTAATGAAAAGTTCGAGTATTATCTTTGTTATCAATAGTTTCAACAAGTTGACCATTGCTGATCACAAGCATCGGGTTTTCTACGGTAGCTCTTATCTCTGTAGTATGAATATCGGCAATGTCTTCATTGCAAGGAAACCAATATTTGTTGTTTTCGGGTTCGCCACTGCTCCAGATTTGTTTTCTTTTATTGGGCGTTGTTGATGTCGGTTCTTGAAATCGCAACCCTTTACCAAAGCTACCCCAGATAGCATTCGGGTCTGCTTTGTTTTCATAGGTTGTATTATATTCAATTTTTAAAATTAGGGTTTCATTTGGTTGATAGACTCTATCCAGCATTATTTCCAAAGGGTTGATTTCACCTCCATCGTAATTGTAATCTAGGGTTTTACCATTCAACAAAACTGCATGAATGTTCAACCGACCTGCATCTAAGCGGATGGTATCGGAAGCCATAGTTGGTGAAAGTGTGATTTCTGCATCGCCGAATGCTTGCTTTTTTTGCCAATCAAATCGTAGGTTTATCGAGATATGTTTCGTGTCAATGTTGTTAGCCATAATACAGTTGGTAAAAGAAAGTTGAATAAATAGATAATAAAGTATACGTTTCATTTTTAAGGCTTTAATATTCTTATCAGTTGTTTTTCGCTTTGTAAGCCAACCTTATTAGCTATCTCAATTTTAGACAAGTCGAGATTTTTCAATAATTTCAAAATTACTTCTTTCCGAATGACGGTAATAAATTCATTAACAGTGATGTTTGTTTCTTTTTTAAATATTCTCGTAAAATTTCTTTCACTCATGTTTGCAATTCCGGACAATTCAAATAGACTTGTTTTTTTGTCAATGTTTTCAATGATATAATCTTGTGCTTTATGAATGCCGGAATGGATATGATTTCTAAATTTCAACAATTCGCTTTCTTGCGGTGAACTGCCTATTCTGCGGTTATATACGACTAATTCGCGTGCTACTTTGTTTGCAAAATGGCAGCCCATTAGTTTTTCAATGATATGCAAGGTCAAGTCAATTCCTGAAGCTATGCCGGCACTGGTATAAATGCCGTTTTGGTCTGTAAACAAGATGTTCTCGATGACTTTTGATTTAGGATATAATTTTTGAAGTTCCTTGGTTTTTTTGAAATGAGTAGTACAAGGCTTTTCGTCAAGCAAGCCACATTCAGCCAAAACAAATGCACCGACACAAATACTGCAAATGTTTGCCTCATTTTTGAATTGGGTAATAATCCAACTAAATAAATCCTTTTTATTGAGGAATTCTTTAGAGGTTAAGTAAGAAAAGGATGAACCCGGAATAATTAGGTAATCATCTTTTTCTAATGCTATTTCTGAGAAATGTTTTACCTTCCCAAATGGCAACCCACCGGTAGTCATAACACTTTCATCAATACTACAATACTCTGTTTCAAAATTGGCACCAAAGTCAATTGCTTCGTGAATGGCTTGGTCAGGACCTGCCAAATCTAAAATATGAAGTTGCGGTAGGAGAAGGAAAACAAATTTTGTAGCCATAAACATTGCTTAATAGCGCAAAGGTAGATACAAAAATTATGAATAGATGGACAGTAAATGGACATTTTCAGCCAATAGAAATTGCTGTTTTCGGAATTTCGTTTAACCCATGATTGTAAAATAAAAAAGCACTAACCATATTTGGCAAAGGATTTTTTGTTACACATTTCACGGTTTTTTAGCTTTTACATAACCACAAAACTATCTGCGGAGGACGAAACCTCACCTATAGCAAACTAGATGTTGCCTGCTGGTTTTTCTGTTACGCCATTACTGATATCATTTGTAGTGCTGTTATTCCTAATTTTTTGTCGCCTAATATTTCTATTTTGTCAATGGCTTGCTCCGGTGTTATACCTTTTGAAAACAATTTCCACGCTGTGTCTGGAGTGATGCAAACTGTTGAATTCGGTAAAATATTATTTGCTTCTGTTAATAGCCAAACAGTTTCTGTCTTTATAATTGTCCAATCGCCTCCTATTTCTGTAAGAATTTTTACGGTTATTGTCGTTCCTGTGTCAGCATTTACTTTGCGATAAGTGTGGGGGAGTCCAAACATAAACGTGTCAATAAATGGATAAAATAATTCTTTTGTGAAAAGAGCTTGTTTGTCAACAGCCTCTCTTATTTGTTGTTGATGGATAAATTTTTCTGTGTATTCTCTGGCTATATGAAACCAATTTTCTGACTGCTCTTGTCCTGCCCAAACAACTGAAAATATTGCTGTTTCAAATGGGTTTAGGGTTTGTAAATGTTCCGAATATTGTTTTCCTGTTATTTCTAAAAGTTCTATCAAAACAGTTGGGCTTAGTCTTTTAGTAGCATTTATCCAATTAGAATTTAAAAGATTTAAGTATTCAACCAAGTCGGTGTAAGAATTAATATTTGTTGTTGTTTCTCCAAAATAGTTGTCCCTTGAAAATGATAACGTTCTCAAATTTCCGTCAAGAAGGTGTGATGCAATATCTTTTACTGTCCAAAGTTTTGCTATTGTCGGCAAATGCCATTCGTCATTACACAATGACTTTAAAAGGTCAATTAGTAAGTTGTCCAACACAGGAAACAGATGTAACGTCTTAACCGATATGTTTTGTTGTAGTGGCATCATAAATTTGCAGGCAACGTTTGGCAGATTTGCGATGGAGGGTTTTTTTTACAAATATTGATTATGAACACAAAAACTTTCGGCTACTACATAACTTTCTTTGGAACACGAAACCCCGACTTTTGGATAGGTGCTGTTACTCGATCGGCATTTCTTGTCTTCCGTTTATAGTTCGTGTCGCTTTACAAATTGTCAAGGTTGTCAATCTGTATTATTTGAATATTTCAAGACTACTCCGCCTGTCAGAAGTTGTTGTGTTGAAACGAGAGATAAATTCTTAGATGCAATGCCTTGTCTGAAAAGTGGTCGTCCACTACCTAAAATAACCGGTGCAATACCAATGCGGTATTCGTCAAAAAGATTGTCATTTACAAACGTCTCTGAAAGGTTTGCACTACCGAAAACATACATGTCTTTTCCACCTTCTTCTTTTAGTTTCCTTATTTCGTCAGAAGCATTTTCACTAATAAGTGTCGTGTTGTTCCATTCAGCAGATTTCAAAGTCTTAGAAAAAACAAGTTTTGGTATTTCATTCATCAGTTTAGCAATTTCTCCTTCTTCGTTAGTCCAATATGCTGCCATGCCTTCATAAGTCACACGTCCAAACACGAGGTAGTCAGCGGATTTTAGTTGTTCAATACTTAGTTTTTCAAGTTCTTGTCCCCAAACTACAAGATGAAAAGGCAAATCCCAATTTTGATTTCCTTCAAAGTATCCGTCGAGGGTTATTATGTTCCACATGATAAGTTTTCTCATTCTGCTTCTTTTTTAAGTTATTTACTGTTGTCTTTATAAACTATTGCAAACCACTTGTTAGCTGCTGTTAATCTTTCGGTCGTCATGGCTCAAATTTCTCAAATGTACTTCCGTTGAACTTAAATGATCCGTTTTCAGGTGTGCCAAGCCAAAGGTCGCCTTGGTTGTTTTTATACATTGAAACTAAATTGACATCTTTCGAGCCGTCTTTAACGGAATAATTTGTGATGTTTTTCCCGTCATATTTATATACTCCCTTGTCCCAAGTTGTCAACCATATATTTCCATTCGTGTCTTCAACAATGTATGAATAGAAGATGTATTTATCTCCACGAAATATTTTTGTGTTCCCAATTCCATTTACCTTTTGATATTGAAGCCTATCGCTTTTTGTTGTTTTCTTATGTTATTGCTTTACAAAGTTGTCAAATGTTTCTTATTCAGCCAATTTGCTTTTTAAATCTAGTGATAACTTCTCATCTGTCAGAACTATAGTCGCTTCTTGGCAATATTGTGTTTTCCCCAAATATTGCTCGTATCCCGATGTCTTAATAGTCGTAAAATCTACCCACTCCTTATTCTCTTTCGATAAAAATTCACCGCATAACACAAAAACATTTTCGCTATTTGATGATGCAAGGTAGCCAATTTTTACATTACGGAAATCAATGGCGGTTGGAGGCTTATGATTACGAAAATCAATAGAAGCAGAGGTAATTAAAAACTGAACAACAGAGTCGGGTATGACTTCCTGTCCGGAATTTACGCTTGAACTATGATTTGTTCCTGTTTTGGAGTTAGAGTTGCAACTAATCATTGCTGACATCAAAAAAATAAAGGCGAATGTTTTTAGCGTTTTTTTTAAATTGTTTGTGTTCATTTCTTTGTTAATTTATTAGTTTGTTCTGTTGATACAAGTTGTCGTCAAACATTGTCTTATCGTTACGGGGGTTTGAGATAGTGGGGTTGATTTGCACTAAACTTCATTCAGAGAACTGAACTCCCACCTTGTATAAAATTGGCTGCGAAGCACGGAACCGCCACTTTTAGGTAGGTGCTGTTAGCTGCCGGCATTTGTAGTGATGAATTCTGTATTTATCGGTCAAATTATATTTTCCATTATGTTTTTCCATATCGTTTTCTATTTTTACTGTTTTCTGCGTCTGTCTATGCTTTCTGCCAACTAAAATATAGACGTAAATTTATTGCGTATATCCACCCATTTGGGCTTACTATTAGAAATCCAATGTTGTAAATATACATAAACATTCCGCCCCACAAACATAACTATTTCCCTCAAATCCACAAAAGGTTAGTAAATTTTCTGAACGTTACCGACACCTGATTTTATGTATTAACTGTAAAGGTGTCGGCAACGTTTACCTAAAAAGCCCTCACCATATTTGGCAAGGGCTTATGATTGGGTAGTTCACCGGTTATCGTTTTACCTAACCACAAAACTGCCTTTGGAGAACTGAACTCCCGTTATTGTCAATGTGCTGTTATAGGCTGTTTTTATTGCGGTATCTCTTCCACCAGTATTTCATTTTCTGCTTTGTCGTAGTAAGTGCAGGTCATCTTGTCCATACTGATTGCCCATTTTTCTATACCGAAAGTCGCACACATTTTTATGAAGGTCAAAAAGTCCGTTTTACCTTGTTGGTGTGCTACTAATTCTGCTTTAAATTCTTCACTTTTTGAGGTGTCGGCAATTACCAACGGCTCATACTTTGCAGGTACTTTTGCTATATAACCATTTGCACCGTGATAGTCAATATGTCCATCGGTTACATAAGCTTCATAGTGCGTAACACCTAATGCCTTAATTTCTTTGATATAAGACGGAAAGTCTGCACCTGATTTC
This sequence comes from uncultured Bacteroidota bacterium, assembly GCA_937907475.1. Lineage (GTDB taxonomy): Bacteria > Bacteroidota > Bacteroidia > Chitinophagales > UBA2359 > UBA2359. The sequence goes on from CALCIK010000102.1 coordinate 16,096, forward strand.
ACTTTGCTGTGAGCTGCTTTGATTTGTTCTACTGTAAACATTTTTTCTTGATTTTTAATTGTTAAACGATTTGTTGAATGACGATGCAAAGGTGCAATGCTGAAACTAGCTGTAATTGTAAAAAATCGTTTTTCTATAAAAAGCGTTTAAAATGTTCAGGTGTTTGTCCTGTGAAATGTTTGAAGTCCTTGATGAAGTGTGCTTGGTCAAAGAAATTGTTTTCATAGCAAATCTCGATAAGCGATTTAGTTTCGTTCAAGTTGTCTAGAACTGAATTGAAACGAATAATTGAGGCGAATTTTTTGGGTGTTGTTCCGACAACCTTTCTAAATCGTTTCTCAAATGGGCTTTGACTAATAAATAATTTTTCGTTCAGTTCTTTTATTCTGATTGTGCCTTTACTCTGATAGATTAGTTTCACCGCTTCAACAATTAGTTTGTCCACCTGAATGTCTTTGAGTTGCGATACTAAAAACTGCTCAACAATTTTTATTCGTTGTTGGTTTGTGGTTGTGGTTATCAATTTTTCTTCTACTTCACTTATTGCGTTCTTGTCAAAAATGTCATCAAGTGAAAGGCTTAAGTTAAACAGTTCATTCGCAGGATGCGAAGCAAAATGGGTAAAACCGATTTCGGTAAAATAAACTAAAATAGTTCCAATGTCAGCCGAATTTTTGAAGATTTTGTAGCTGTCAGTAATGCCTGTAATTCCTGCCGATGTCAGTTTGTTTTCAGTGTTGTCTTTAAAGGTGGCAAGTTGTCCTTTATATTGAAAACCAATTACAAGTCCTGATGAAGGGAAAACTTTGTATTCGCTTTCAACGGCATTCTCCGATACCACATAATATTTTATGTAGTCCTTTAATTTATCGGTCGGAAAATGTTTGTCAAATTTCATTTCTGTCTGTATGTGGTGCAGGTCGGTAAAATTGCCTATAACTAAAATATAAACACAGGCTTTTTGCGTATATCCTCACTTTTGGGCTTGATGACCGAAATCTGTTGCTTCAAATATACAATAACGTTTCACCCCACAAACATAACGATCCTCCAATAAAACACAAAAGGTTAGTAAACTTTCTGAACGTTACCAACACCTGATTTTAAGTATAGGTAAAGGAGTCGGTAACGGTTACCTAAAAAGCCCTTACCATATTTTGCAAGGGCTTTTGATAGAGCAGTTCACCGGCTATCGTTTTTATCGTACCACAAAACAGTTTGCTATCATTTAACTTGATAAGAAGTTCAAGGTTTCATATAACCACTGAACCCGCTTTTTTGCCAAACGCCTGTTACCACAGTTTTTCTTACTCGTCAATTTGGTGATTGTCTAAATGTTGGTCTGTCTTTGCCGTATGATGTTATTTTAGTTCTGAAAGTATTAACTTTTTCTGTTTTAATGTATTCTTCATTGCCTTTTCTCTAACTTTAGGGTCTTCGCTGTTAATAAGGTCAAAATATTCAACGGGAACAACCTGCCACGATAAACCATATTTGTCTTTACACCACCCACAAGAACCCTCTTCTCCACCGTTTGCGGTTAAAGCATCCCAATAATAATCTACTTCTGCTTGGTCTTTGCAATTAATTACAAACGAAACAGATTCATTAAACTTGAAGTATGGACCAGCAGCCAAAATACTAAATTCAATATCACCTATTTCCATAACCGCTGTTTCAAAAGTGTCTTGACCACCTTGCTCTTTTGCTTCCGGTGGATTCTTATATTGGCGGTAGTCTTTCATTTTACCATCTTTGAAAATAGAAAGGTAATAATCTACTACTGCTTTTGCATCTTTATCAACCCAAATAGAAGGTGTTATTTTTTGAGTAATCATATCAGGTTTTTTATTTAAAGTTTGATTGGAAATTGTTTCAATGTTATTGTTTTTGTGAGAATTCTGCTGAGAATCTCCACAACCCATTAGACTCGCTACCACTAATGCGGTCAACAATTTAAGTTTATGCTTTTTCATTGCGTTATTTATTTAAGGTTGATAATAGATTTTCTAATTCGTTTAAGGTTATTGTGAAACCTTCTTTGAAGCCCATTTCAATCATTTTTTCCATGCGTTCAAGCGATTCATTGTAAATGACAATACTTACTTTTGTAATTCCGTTTTGTTCACTAAAATTCAATTCCCATTCTGAAGTTGGAAATTCGGCATTAATGTTTTCGTCTTTGTCGGTAAAAGCAGACAACCATTTTATATTGGTTTTGGGGTTTATTAAAGTATATTTTTTCACTCCCCAATGTTCTTGTCCTTCAGGCCATACCATCGCATAAAATCTTCGTCCACCTACTTCAAAGTTCATTACTTTGGTTTTTGAAACCAACGGTTTTGGTGCCCACCATTGGTCAAGTATTTCCGGTTTGGTAAACGCATCCCAAACTAATGAAAGTTCTGCATCAAATTCTCTGTTTATTAAAACCGAGTTGGTTGATTTGTCAACCTTAAAGTCAAACAGTAAATTGTTCATTTTTTCTGTTTTTTAATTGTTGATAATAAATTGTCCAATTGATTAAATCGGGTTTCCCAAATCTTTCGGAACTGTTCCAGCCATTTGTCTATTTCTTTCATTTTGTCAACTTCAAGTGTGTAGTAAATTTCTCTACCTTGATGTTCTTGTTTTACCAGTTCGCACTCTGTCAAGATGCGTAGGTGTTTTGAAACTGCTTGTCGTGTTGTGTCAAAGTGTTCGGCAATGGCATTAGGTGTCATTGCCTGTAATGCAATTAAGACAATTATGGCTCGTCTTGTCGGGTCTGCTATTGCTTGAAAAATATCCCGTCTCATTTTCTATTGTTGTTTATTGTGAAACTATTCGGTTGCAAATATATGCGCAACTTTTCGGTTTCGCAAATATTTTGTCAATTTTTTTCAGGATGTCAAAACAGTCGGTTGGAATTGTCGGTTTGTTGGGTCGTCCTAAAACTGGTGTTACCTAAAATATAGACCCAAGTTTAATGTGTATATCCACCCATTTGGGCGTACTTTGCGAAATCTAATGTTGTAAATATACAAAAGCATTCCTCCAACAAATATAACCATTTCCCACAAACCACAAAAAGTCATACAACAAATAAAGCCCTCACCATTTCCGGCAAGGGCTTTTTGGTAATGAATTAGTTTTGAGTTTCTTCCACGTATTCAAGAATATCAGCAGGCTGACATTTAAGTGCCTTACAAATAGCTTCTAAAGTGCTAAAGCGTATCGCTTTCGCTTTTCCCGTTTTTAGAATGGAAAGGTTAGATAGTGTTAGTTCAACTTTTTCTGATAGTTCATTAAGCGACATTTTTCGCTTTGCCATCATGACATCTAAGTTTACAATGATTGGCATAGCTTATACTGTTAAATCGCTTTCGTTTTGTAATTCAATTCCCTTTTTGAAAATAGTCGCAACGACATAGATAACAGCAGCCATCAAAATAAAGGCTTGACTGTCTGCCCAAAATTGGTTTAGTGTGTCTAATTCATATCCGCGATGTTGCAAACTTTGGGCTGTTTCTTTGGCGATAAAACTTAAGATTCCTATGGATAGCGTATAGAAACTCAATTGAGAAATCTGTTCCGAAACATAATTGTTGAATGGTTTTGATAAATCTAATTTACTTAGAAGGCTGATGAGTATATAGAATAGGTATGACTTCAATAATGCTATGATTAAGACAAAACTATACATACCGAAAAAAGCCCACTTGCTGCGATGATACAGTTCACTTAAGTCCAGCTTTTGATATAGGTTTTGAACAAATTCAGGTTTGTACAAACTGAAAAAAAAATTGACAATCAAGCCTCCGGCTTCAATGCATAAACCAACGAAGATGATCCAAGCTACTATATTTAGCCCGGTAAATACGAAAGAACTTCTTTTTGACATAGCTGTAATGAGTTAATTGGTTTAGTTTAGATTGTTAAGTCATTTTCAGTTTTCATATCTACGGCATTTTGCAAGAGTTTTTCAAATATTGCCGCAGCAGTTGCAACTACGATAGAAACAAAAGTAGTTACGATACAAATGGCAAGAAAACCCGCAGGGTCGTCTTCTTTACTATGGAATATCCTTATATATACTCCTGCCATCACAATTAAAATACTTAGTGCGATTGCACAATACTTTATACTCTTTAAAGTCTTAACAGAGTTTGAAGAGAAAACTTTATTTTGTCCAATGTATCCAAGTAATTTGAATGCCTTGTACAGTGCAACAAAAAAAGCGATTGATGCTACGTATCCATACAAAATGAGCTTGTCAAAGTAAATACTAAACAAGTCTAAGTTTGTGGCTCTTCCCTCAGTTAAGGGAAACCAAATCAAAATGGCAAGTGCCACAATGCCGATAAGCACGATGACTGCCTGAAGAAATACTATTGAAGTTCTTTTCATAATGATTTAACGAATTTGTGCCGCAAAAATAATAAATAATTATCGATAAACAATAAATTTGTGCCTTTAATCAAAAAATAATTTTCAAACCCATAATAGGAGTTGTGAGATATGAGTTCTTACTCCCCTCCCTGAAACTTGTTTTAGGGAGGGGAGGGGGAGGGTCAAAAAAAAACAGCATATATGATCCCGAACTGTTCAATATAAATGACCTGTTTTAGGAACACGCCACTAAAAAATGCTCACAAGTAATTGCACATACCATCCAATAAATAACACACAGACAACTCACAATTCGCAATTATGTAACAAAATCATTCAGAAAAACCTACACAACACAAAAAAGCCTTCACCATTTCAGGCAAGGACTATTTGAGTCATACAGTTCACTTTTGTCTAATTACTACGGCAATGTAAACGGATGGAATTAGACCCAAAGGCGGTAAATGCCCCCACAATAAGCCGTTATGCCTCCTTTTTCGAAATTTTTGCTCGTAGTTTTGAAATATTCTTGCTCATAAACGAATCGTTGTTGCTCATAAACGAATCGTTGTTGCTCATAAACG
>CALCIK010000103.1 GCA_937907475.1 uncultured Bacteroidota bacterium
TTACCTTGTCGCAGCTCTAATCACTTGGAAGTTAGTTATCGGATAGGCTCTTATACACCTCCTATTCTCCAAAAATGCCAAGTCGAATCTTGATACAAACAGTCCTTGATTTGTCGCGCCATTTTACAGTGGTTTACTCTTGGCTTCCTTCATATCCCACCTCACGACGGACACCCTTGCCTTTGACTAACACTTCCTGTTGACCGGCGTGTTCGGGACTTTCACCCTATAGTATAATGGTGTGCTTAGCGCACATAAAAAAAGCCCCTCGACCAACAAGGAAGAGGGGCTTTTGTATAAAAGTTAATTAGCAAAACAATATAATTAAGCTAAAGCTCTTTCGGGTTTGCTTTTATGCTCAAATTAGTTTTTCACCAATTTAGCAGTTGTGATGTATTGACCATCGGTAAGGCTAACCAAATAAATACCTGCGGCATAGTTGCTGACATCTAAACGGAAATTGTTGATACCGTTTGTGCTGCCAATGCTTTGAGTAGCCACTAAGCGACCGGTCATATCAAATACATTCGCTTGGATATTAGTACCCAAAGCGTTAAATTGAATGTTCACAGCATCGGTAGTCGGTACGGGAGCTAAAGCTGTGATTCCAAAACCTGAAGTGGCATTTGGTGAATCAATACCAACAGAAAGTTCACCGGTAATGTCGGCACAAATACCGATGACGGTAATCAATGCTTGTAAATCAGCAATAGTGCTAACACTCAAAACGGTACCCAATTCCAAATCGCTGGATAATACACCATATACTGAGTAATCGGAAGGAGAACCGGAAGTAATGGTAAACGTACCGGCGGGGTGATTAGCCACGATATTGCCGGCTGCATTGACCAAGAAATATAAATAGGTATAACCGGTAGTAGTCGTATAGCCTGTGGCTAATGCGGTAATATTATTGCCATTGACAAATACGTTTTCCATGGTTCCTGCATCGGCAATACAAATACCACCACAAGCTTCAACAGAAATATTGTCCACATGGAAACTCGTTGTACCGCCACCTGCAAAAACAGAACTTTCAAAAGTTAATAATTGAGCAGTGCCGTTTGCAAATGCAGAAATATCCACCGTTACTAAGGTATAAGCGGCGTAAGTCGTGATTTGAGAACTGCTAACGGTAAACACTTCGGTATTGCCAATTTTAACTTTCAAGAAATCGGTCGTGTTAGGGGCAGTAGCTGCGATTGCCAAATAGAAACTAAGCGTAGCACTGGGTGCGGTGATGGTAACTGTTTGAGCAAGGCTACTGGTTTCTGCGGCATCAATTCCGCCAAACCAAGACCATCGAGTACCTGCATAAGGACCAATGCCGCCTGTTCCGCAATCTGCAGCAGTACAAAGAGGCGTTCCAAAGTTGGTAGAGGCTTGAGTCCAAGCCGTTCCACCTTCTTCAAAACCTCCATCGGTTACTCGCTCGCAAACGGTGGGGCAAATTTCAGTGTAGGTAGTCGTTTCATCACAAGCAACATCCCCGTTAGAAACAGTTACTGATACTGTTGTACCCGATGCAAAAGGACCAAAGCTATAAGGCCCTGCAACAATAACCGTACTGATGCTTCCATTCACGTTTAAGTTGAAGTTACCGGTAGCACCAACATAAGTAACATCAGCCTGAACATAGAAGGATTGAGTTGCACATTCCAAGGTAGTACTGAAGTTAACAACGGGACAAGTCGTACAACTTGGGTCGCCATCGGGCAACAAGGTTACTGCATAACAAGTCGTATGAGTACATGCAGGGTCTAAGGTAATGGTATTGTAAGAAGGCGTGCCACCGGCGGCATTCGTAGCATTTCCAAATACAGAAGCACAGAAAAAATAATTTCCGGCAGGCAATGATGCGCCATTATTATTAAATCCTAAAGCTGCGGTTGGAACAAGTGCTTGGATGGGGAAAGAGCCGAAATAATCGGTACTGGTATTAGGTGCTGTGTTTCCTGTTAAATCTGCATTGGCTACAAACCAGCAAAAACCATTAATGTTAGTGGAAGCATTGGGAATAACCGCACCGGTAACTGTCAAATCAGTCAATTCGTTAAAACATACACTCGTGCCACCGGCAATAGTTCCGGGAGAAACAGAAGGATCAGTACAATCAATCGGAGTGCCGCAAGAAACACCTGAATTGGTTGTAATAGTTGGTGTTCCATTATCTGTTTGCAAAACAGTACCACCACAATCACCAACAACGGTAAGGGTAAAAAATACTGTTCCGGTAGCAGTAGCATCAAAAGTGATAGAACAACCGACTTCAAAACCAAGAACAGTGCCTCCGGTTACAGTACCTGCTTCGGCAGTTCCACCTTCAATAGCCGTAATAAGTGCCTCTCCTCCCCAATCGGTAGCATTATAACCTGTACAAATACTAAAGGTGTAGTTACCGCCGGCCACTACATTGGTAAAGTAAACTTCGTTTTTCCAAGCTTCATAAGGGGCAGATAGCGATTGTCCGTTACAACCTGCATTGTCAATAGCTTGGTCAGTGTAAGGCCCGCCTGCAAAAGAAAGGCAGGCTGCCGCTTGTGCGTTGGCACTTTGGTTGAACCCAAAGAGGCCTATCAGCGCAAATAAAAGTAAAAGTGTAAAGTTTTTCATTTTAATTGATAATGATTTAATAATGTTAAAAAGTTGGGTCAAAGTTACCAAAAATTATCAGCACTAAAATAAAATTAACACTCCTTTTAAAACTGTGTAGTCCAAATGCCATTATTTTGTATGTTGCAGGTCAATTAATAAAATAATGGAGTACCCACTTCCCAAAGATTTTACCGACCGAATGGAACGTTTGTTGCAAAACGAATTTATCGATTTTGTAGATGCTTTAACCGACAAACCATCACAGACGACCATCCGACTAAACCCATTCAAATTACCGTACTCAATAGGCGACGATGCAATACCGGTGCCTTGGTGTCCAAATGCCTATTACCTTCCCCAACGTCCTAATTTTACAGCCGACCCACTCCTCCACGCAGGGGTATATTATGTACAAGAGGCATCATCAATGTTTATTGCCGAAGTGCTTAAACAACATTGCCCCTTAGACAGAGCGGTCATGGCACTTGACCTTTGCGCTGCACCCGGAGGCAAATCCACCCTATTGAGTGCAACTCTTTCGCCCGATAGCCTCATTATAGCTAACGAGGTCATCAAAACACGAACCCCAATTTTATTGGAAAATGTGTTGAAATGGGGTTTGCCCAATACTTGGGTTACAAGCAACGATCCTGCTGATTTTGTTCCATTCAATGGCCTATTTGATGTCGTATTGATAGATGCCCCCTGTTCAGGAGAAGGGTTATTTCGCAAATCGCCCAACGCCATCAATGAATGGTCTAATAATAATGTACTGCATTGCAGTGCCCGACAACGGCGAATACTATCTAATGCTGCCAATTTGGTCAAACAAGGAGGCATATTAATATATAGCACCTGCACTTTTTCGGAAGAAGAAAACGAAAACAATATAGAATGGCTGGTAGCTGAACACGATTTCGTTTCCTTAGCCCTAAAACTCGATCCTAAATGGGGAATTACCGAAACTTTTAGAACCAACCCTAACCAATATGGTTATCGCTTTTACCCGCACAAAGTATTGGGTGAAGGCTTTTTTGTTTCCTGTCTTCAAAAAAGGGGTAAAACGCCCACTGGTCATTATAAACCTGTCACTCAACCATTTTCCAAAACCGATAAGCAAATAGTGCCATTACTAGGAAAGTGGTTAAATACCCCGGAAGCATTTACTTTTTATTCCAAAAAAAACAAGGATATTTTTGCGGTCAATCCAACTCATGCTCAATTGTTACCACTTTTAGCAACAAATTTAATTGTAAAATCCGCAGGCATTCCGATGGGAAGTGTCAAAGGCAAAGAGTTAATCCCGCATCAAGGGCTTGCACTCAGTACGGAATTGAACGTTGAAATCCCTCGACTCCCCCTCACCTACCCCGATGCCATTCAATACCTAAAAAAACAATCCTTTGAATTACCAATCTCTAATGCAATGGGATGGGTTGCCCCAAGTTATCAAGACCATCCGCTCGGCTGGATAAAGCTAATGCCCGACCGTTACAACAACTACTACCCCTCCGAATGGCGCATTAGAAAATAGCTCTCGCAATTTCAAACCTCCATTGTAATAGAGGATTGCATGAAGTAAGAGAAAATTTGACATCAAATTTCGGACACAATGACCGCAATTATTTTACTTACATGCCAATATGTCGCAAACGCTGACTGTTTTTCGATGAAAACGTACTAAAAATGCCTTGGCATAACGTTTGACAGGTAATAGATAATTCCAAATTTCTAATCACACTAAATTTTTACAGTCATGAGATTTAACAATTTTGCACCCGTAGCTGATTTTGTCAACCCAGGTTTTGCGTATCGAAAACCGGCCAATCAAATGTGTACAAGTGGGGTAAACATTTCCGAAACCACCGATGCCTTTGAAATTGACATTCTATTGCCCGGTTATACCAAAGAAGAAGTGGCAATCAAAGTAGAAGGAAACTATCTACACGTTTCCGCCCAAAAAGCTACACCCGAAGCAGAACAAAAAGACCGCAAATTCAATCACCGCGAATTTACCCTCCCAAATTTCAAACGTACATTTGAATTTCCTAATACTGTTGAGGTTGGCAACATCGTTGCTAAACAAAACAATGGTATTCTTACGCTTACATTGCCTAAAAAGGCAGAAGCGAAACCGGTAAATCTTCAAATTGAAGTTCAATAGTTTTAGAGGTAAAGTTTTTTCATAGTTATTTGATCAGATTTTCATAGTGAGTTGGTTGTGTTGAGAGCCGATAGTTTAGCTATCGGCTCTTTTTTTGTTTCTAAAACAAACGGTCTGACTTACTGTCCCCCTTTGAACCAAACCACCGCCCCACCCATCAATTTACCCCAACCTTTGAATAAAACAAGGCAGGCAAAACCGGATATTGCACGCATTTTTCAAATAAGATACCTACCTAAAGGTTAAATAGTATAAATTTTGCGATTGACAAAGCTGATTAGTCTGTTGACAAAACTTCCTTGCAGAATGGCTTTACTTTTGTGCAAGTTGACTTTACTCGTAAGTAAGTTGACAATAAACTTTTGCAGGATGGCTTTTTTCAAAAAGCCGGATGATTAAAAACTTTTGCAGGATGACTCTGATCCATTGCAGAATGACAAATAACTTTTGCAGGATGAGATTGCTTCAAAGCAGGATGAATAACAACATTTGCAGATTGACTTTTTTCAAAAAGCCAAATGAAAAAATCATTTTGCAGGATGACTTTGCTCCAATGCAAAATGACAAATATTTTTTGCAGCGTTTAAGATGCCACTCAGAACTACAAAAAACGCAATAATTAGTGTGAATTGGTTATTCAACTTTTGAGAATAGTTTGAATTTATTGAGCAGAGTTGGCATTCTTATCAAATCATTAAGTGACACGCCTTCAACAAGCCCTTAACTAAAGAAATGCTAAGATTGTTGTGGCTTTTTGACCATAATTAGCCGAGTCAAAATCTGTAAGCATAGACCTAAATACCGGATATTTGACGCTTTTAAGTACTTCTGAGCACTCTTTAGCAATTTCTCTCTTCACTTTTTTGTAAAATTTCGATCAATTTTTTCTCTTCATCCAACGCAATAGCGATTTTTGGCATTCAATTTTTATTCAATTGTGCAAATATCACAATGTCTAACTGATTGATAAACAATCCGTTTTTGTGTTAATTAGATTTTTCAACTTCAACTATTGTTTATTTAACGTTTTATTGTGAGGGTTTAAAGTAATTGCAAAGTTATATAGTAAAATTTGCTGTTTATACGACAATGAAAGAAGACTTACTTTTGTCTGAAATTTTTTGAAAAGTTTCATTTTTTTCTCTTTTTGAGATTTTCGGTCTTTCTTCATTTTGCCTTTTTGAGGAAGACTGAAAATAACAAATATTAGCAATCACTTTAAATACTTCATAAAAAAACTTAAACAAAAAACAATGAAGAAGTTAGTTCTACTTTTGTCTGTTATGGCTTTTTGCTCAACAAGTACTTTTGCTCAAACATTAGCCCCTGCTGATGCTTGTCCAAGCAGTAATGCCCCCACAATTAGTGGTGGTGGATTTACTATTAATGTAGTGGGTACTGCAACAGGTTTCCCCCTTGCGATTGATGCTACTATGACTGCCAGCGATGAGGCCATTTGTGGTCTTAAAGTTAAAGAATACATTGGCGGGGTTGAGGTAGGTTGTAATGGCGCAAGCAATGGTGAAATTACTGCTTATGTTACCGGTGGTAACGCTCCTTATCGTTATACCCTTTATATGTCAACGACAAGTGCAACAGCAGGTTTTGCGCAATCAAGTCAAGTAACAGTAAACACAACAAATAATGTGTTTAGTGGATTGGCAGGCGATGCTTGGTACTACGTGACAATCGAACAAACCAATGGTACTGCCGGTAACTTCGGTTGTTTGATTACAACCATGGGAACGGGTACTTGCCAAGGTGCAGTATTCTTAGACCAACCCGAAAAAGTTACTGCCACTTATTGCCTAGCTCCTGATTATTGTCAAGATGGTTCAGCAGCCGTTACCATTAATGTTTCAGGCGGTGTTCAGTACTATAATGTAACTTGGTCTTCCGGTACTGCTTTAATAGGTGGTATTGGTGCAGCTACCGCAGGAACTGCCAGCCCTGACCAAGATGGAACAGCAGCTGGTGCTCAATTAGGAACCAACCACACATCTACTCAAAACCCCACAGGCAGCACTTATCCAGATGTTGTAGAAGGTAACACAGATGATGGCAACACCACTCAAACTGTTCCTCAATCTGTAACCATCAGTGGGTTAACCGGTAACTATCCCTATACTTTCAACATCACAGATGCGAACGGTTGTGCGGTAGTTCAATAGTTATAAGGAAACAAAATTGATAACATTTAAATGTTAAATTAGTATCGAATACGAACGAGACTAAATAACGACATTACATTCTTATGTTTTAGCAGGGAACAAATAGCTGTTCCCTGCTAAAACATAATTTTTCATAATAACTATTCCTGATAACTAAATCCTCACAAGTAAACTTTTCAAAAATTTGCTTTTACATTTTAAGAATCCATCCTCTGATTTCGTACTGCCCTTAATACTATTTGTATTAGGGGTTATGCAGTTTTCAAATACATTAAACCACGACTATGTATGGGATGATTCGATTGTTATAACTTCTAATGAGAGAGTAAAAAAAGGCATTAATGGCATACCTGAATTGTTTACCCGTTACAACACTAATAACCTATCTGACCGCTATGGATTTAGACCACTTATCCTATCTTCTTATGCCATTGAGGTTTCTTTATTTGGTTTGAATCCAAAAGCCAATCATGCTTTTAATATCTTTTACTTTGGAGTTCTATGTATTGTGCTATTCTTACTACTCAAAAAGATATTCGTTGGTAATATATGGCTACCTCTTTTAATTACCCTTTTATATATCTCACACCCACTACATAGTGAAGTGGTAGCAAACATAAAAAGTAGAGATGAAATATTTGCCATGTTGTTTGGATGTTTAAGTTTGCTTTTGTTTTTAACTTATGCAGAAACCAATGCTGCCAAGTATTTACTCTTGGCATTTGCCGCATTTTTATTAGGGCTGATGTCGAAAGAGAGCAACCTGATTTATGCTGTTTTAATTCCTTCAGCTTTAGTCTGGTTTACCAAACTTTCTTATCGGCAGATTATGTTCTTAACACTTCCTCTTGGGGTGCTGAGTGCCATAATAATTCCCGGCACAATTATACTAAAATTGGTGATAACTCCAATTGCGTTAATGGCCATCTCTATTTTATACTTTTTATACCATAAAATAAAATTGCTCAATATTCGTGAGGTCAATTATACCGCAATAAGCAGTTTTGTTCTACTTGCTTTCTTAGTTGGAGCACTAACGCTCTATTCAATTCAATATGTCCCCTTTATCAGTTCCGAAGAAATAGCCCAAAAACCGATACAGCAAATTCCCGATGATGAAAACGGCCTTTATTTAGAGCACAAAGTTTTAGGAAACCCATTAATGGGGTTACCTGTCGGCTCAACAATTCAGGTGATGGCAAATTCTCTACTAATCATAAAAAACTATACCCAATTATTTTTCTACCCACATCCACTAGTTTACTATTACGGGTTTAATCAAATATCGCTCGTGTTTTGGAATATGGGTGAAATAGTCTTATACGCACTTCTTTACGTGCTATTTTTAGTAGCAATTTTTTGTCTAATACCAAATTTTAAAGCACTGAGCTTTGCAATGCTTTTCTTTGCAATAGCCATTATTCCATATACTCATATCTTAAAGCTACTTGACGATTTTATGGCTGACCGGTACATGTTCGCCCCTTCTTTGGGGCTGTGCATGTCAACAATACTCATTTTGTGGAAATACGGTGGGCTATCAGTTCTTTTTGAAAGCAAACACATTGACAAAGCTAATAATTATTTCAAGTTTCTAAGTAAAGGAGGAGTTTCGCTTTTAGCATTGATTGTTTTGATGATTGGTTTTTCAAGTCATACGTATTCTCGAAATAAAGTGTGGAAAGACAATTTTTCGCTGGTTTCAAACGATTTAGAAAATCTAAATAACTGCGCTAGGGCGCATTATTACTATGCTAATGAATGTTTTAGCAAATACAAGGCATCTCAGGATAATGATGAAAAACAGTTGTACCAAAATAAAGTGATTGAACATTACACCAAAAGTATCACAATCAACAAGTCGTCATTCTTTGCACGCATTAACTTAGGTAAAGCCTATGCCACTTTTGGAATGTATGATGATGCCTTTAGAATATTTAAGGAGACGATAGTATTATTTTCCGAACAGACAGTTGGGTATTACAACATAGGGCATTTGCATTTTACTTTAAAAAATTTTAAAGAAGCAATCCCCTATTTAGAACGCGCAAACCAAATAAGGCCGAAACATCGCGAAACTTATGCTGATTTAGCTTGGGCTTATTTTCATACAGGCAATACTGATGCCGCCATCAATTTACTCTTAGATGGCATTAAACTGATGCCGGAATTTTTGAGTAACTATGGAAATCTTAGTGCCATTCACTTCGAATTGGGTAATTACACTGAAGCAATGAATTGCTTAATGCAAGCACTAACCTTAGACCCTATGGGAGAACCTATTTACGATATGATTATATACCAATACACCGAAAGAGGTGAAGAAGAAAAAGCTAAATACTATTATGACGAAGCAGTAGGTAAAGGGCTGTTGAAAGAAAGAGAGTAAATATTTATATGAAAGAAGTGCTAAAAATAAGTTCATTTTTTCACTTGTGTTCAAGTGAATTTGATAATTAATAAATTAGAAGTATGTCTTCAACAATTAAAAATAGTATCATTTGCATTTTCGAGTACTTAAATCACTTGAAAATATCAAAACACATATATTACATTGGACATGCACGAATCAGTGTTATTGTACTGTTTGTATTTGCAGTTTTAATGATTTCAGTTACTACCAATAAAGTGTTAGCACAATGTGCCAATGATAATACTTTTCAGCTAACTGGTCCCGATTTCTGTACTGCGGGAATTACTTCTTCTACAGCTGCATCAGCTCAAGCTGGTTCTTATATAAATTGGCCTGTATCTATTGGGCATACTTACCGATTTTCACATTGTGGGGGTACATATGATTCACAAATAACACTGTATGATAATGCCGGTGGCGGCTCTTTAGCTTACAATGATGATAATGGGGTTGCTTGTTCCGGTACTCCTGCTTCATTACAATGGACATCAACCATAAATGGTACAGTTCGAGTTGTAACAGATCAATACCCCTGTAACGCATCTGGAGTTTTTATGCCTTTAGCTGTATCTATTGTTAGCTTCAAAGCAGGCACTAATTTTGCCAATCCTATAGTAGTAGGCTCATTAACAGGTTGCGCATCATATTCAAATATCCAAAATAATGGAAACTGTTTTTTCAACGATTTTGGTCAGTCAAGTGGGGATATCTATTACCAATTTACGTTAAGCAGTGCCGCTATAGTAAATCTATCTCATTGCGGCTCAGGATTTGATACGTACATGTCTCTTTTAAATAGCAGTGGTGCCTTAATAGTATTTAATGATGATAGTGGCGTGTTATGTGCTTCTACAGAATCATCTTTGCAACAGAGTTTGGCAGCTGGTACTTACTATTTAGTTTCAGAAGGTTTTGGTGGTAATGTTGGCAATATTAATACACAAATTAGTATTGCTTCTCCAACGCTTGGTACAGTCTCTAATGCTGGACCCATCAATTTTTGTAATGCTAGTGGTGATTTTGGCGGAGTAAGTATTTCGGGACCTTTGGGAACAAGTGTGGTATGGGATTGGGGAAGCAATAATGGGGTGTGGAATAATAATTGGGTTAGTGGTACTTCTTCCGGAAGTTGTTGCTTTCCTAAAAAAACATCTAATAATGATGGAAATGCCGATAGGATTAGGTATCGAGTTGTTAATGGTAGTTGTTCTGTTACTTCTACGACTATATTAATTGTAAATCGCTTTAATGAAGCACCAACAAGTTTGGGTGTATCAAGTTCGGCATATTGTTCTAATGCTTCTCCAGGAACTATTACCCTTACTGCTACTTTCCCAAATGCGATTAACATGAATGGAACAGTGGCATTTTATAGCGGAAGTTGCGGTGGCACACTCGTAGGCTCTACAACGGCAGGAGCAAACAGCACAACTGCTGCGATAACCATCACAGCACCTAGTTCTACAACTAATTATTTTGTAAGGTACGAACCGGGTTCCGGTACGGGTTGTAGCAATACCGCATGTGTTAGTACAACTGTTACGGTTACTCCAGCACCATCTAATGATGCCTGTTCTAGTGCTATAAATATATCTTCTTTGCCCTATACAAGTGCCGTTATCAACAATTCTTGTGCTACTGATGATTTTACTACATCTACATGTGATGGCCCTTATAAAAATGTCTGGTGGACAGTTACTGGTATTTGTGGCACTATGACAGCAATCACCTGCACCGGCAGCACTAATTTTGATAATGAAATGGCGGTATTTACCGGAAGCTGCGGCAGTTTTACTCAAGTGGTATGTAATGATGATAACGGAGCAGGTTGTACTTCTAACTATGCAGGTGTAAGTTGGACAGCAACAGCAGGTACAGTTTATTATATTTCAGTAGGTAGTTATTATAGTTCAGGTTCAACAGGCAATTTACAGTTGAATGTTACTTCTAATCCCTCTGTCTCATCTGTAGCACCAACAAGTATTACCGGCACTTCTACAATTTGTATTGGGGGAAGTACTACTCTGACTGTTGCAGGTGGAACAGCAGGCACAGGTGCCGTAGCTGAGTGGTTCACCGGTGCTTGTGGTGGAACGCTGGCAGGTACAGGAAATAGTATTACCGTTTCTCCTTCTTCAAATACCACTTATTATGTTCGCTATGCTGGAACTTGTAACACCACCACATGTGTCTCACAACTAATCACTGTTAATAATTTAAGTGCCTCGGTTGGAGTTACCAATGTAACTTGTAATGGGGGCAGTAACGGAATTGTTTCGGCAAATGTTACAGGTGGAACAACACCTTATACTTATTTATGGTCTCCCGGAGGACAAACTACATCGGTTGTAACTGGTCGTTCAACTGGAACTTATACTGTTACCGTTACTTCCGCATCAGGTTGTACAATTACTGCATCCGGAACTGTTTCTCAGCCGGCTTCCATTGGATTGTCAAATTCTGTGACCAACACCTCTTGTCCAGGTGTTTGTGATGGATCCATCAATCTAACAGTAAGCGGGGGCACTCCTTTTGCTCAACAACCGAATGCAAGTGGGTTGTCAGCAAACCTTTCATTATGGTTAAATAGCGATAATGGAGTTTTGCGCGATAATTCATCAGGAATCCTTCAATGGTCAGACCTTAGCGGTTTGGGTAATAACATTACACAATCATCTATTGGAAATCGCCCGACATGGGTAAATAGTGTTATTAATTCCAGACCTGTATTAAGATTCAATACCTCTCAATACATGACCTCCGGAACAAGTTTTGGAACTCCTTACACGATATTCTCCATTTCGAAGATGAATAACGGTTCAGATTCTCGATTGATTTCTTCTGCAAGTACTAACTGGCTGTTAGGAAACTGGGGAGGAAACCAAAATGTTATGTATGCCAATGGTTGGATAACTGCTTCAAGTGGTCCAACACCTGATAATCTCCCCCACATGTATCATGCTACCGGTACAGGAAGTTTGACTTCTTTTTATGATTTTTCTACCACAATTGCCTCAAATAACGGAGGTGTTTCAGGTTTTGGACAATTGCAACTAAACGGCTATTCAAATGGACTCAATGAGATGTCTGATGGCGATGTAGCGGAAATTATTGTTTACAACCGTGTGTTGAATACAACAGAACTTCAAGGAGTAAGAAATTACTTAGCAGCAAAATATGCAATAGCAGGATCGGGTGGCAATGCCTATACATATAATTGGTCAAATGGTGCAACTACAGAAGATATCAGTGGTCTTTGTGCCGGTTCCTATACCGTAACAGTAACAGATGCTAACGGTTGTACTGCAACTTCTACAATTAGTGTTGGAACGACTAATACTCAATCCACTGCCCCAACAGGAATTACTGGTACAACTACTATTTGCAATGGAAGCAGCACGACGCTAACTTTATCTGGTGGCAGCCCCGGAACCGGTGCAGTTGCTCAGTGGTATTCAGGTTCATGTGGAGGCACTTTTTTAGGAAATGGTAATAGCGTTATTGTCTCTCCAACCAACACTACTGCCTACTTTGTTCGATATTCTGGTACTTGTAATACCACTACATGTGCAACAGTAACGATAACAGTTGACCAATTTACCACCGCCAATGCCGGCCCCGACCAGACGGTTTGTGCCACTTCTGCAACGCTTGCCGGCAATACGCCTGCAACGGGAACGGGAACATGGACAGTAGTATCGGGTACAGGCACCTTTTCCAATGCCAATAGCCCGACCTCATCGGTAAGCGGACTTACCTTAGGTGCTAACACCTTCCGATGGACACTATTTAACGGAGTTTGTGCTGATTCTCAAGATGATGTCATCATAACCCGCAATGACTTAACCACAGCAAATGCCGGACCCGACCAAACAGTATGTGCCACTACTGCTACACTTGCCGCCAATACTCCTGTAACAGGTACAGGAACTTGGACAGTAGTTTCAGGTTCGGGCACGTTTTCCAATGCAAGCAGCCCTACATCAACGGTTAGCGGGCTTAGCCTAGGTGTTAATACCTTCCGGTGGACTTTACTCAACGGGGTTTGTACCGACTCGCAAGATGATGTCATCATTACCCGCAATGACTTTACCACAGCAAATGCCGGACCTGACCAAACGGTTTGCGCCAGTACTGCTTCACTTGCCGCCAATATTCCTGCAACTGGAACCGGAACTTGGACAGTAGTATCAGGAACAGGCACTTTTGCTAATGCCAATAGCCCGACCTCAACTGTAAGCGGGCTTACCTTAGGTGCTAATACCTTCCGTTGGACCTTACTAAACGGAGTTTGTGCTGATTCTCAAGATGATGTCATCATATCCCGCAATGACTTTACCATATCCAATGCAGGATCTGACCAAACGGTTTGCGCCACTACTGCTACGCTTGCAGCCAATACTCCTGCAACCGGAACCGGAACTTGGACGTTGGTATCTGGTTCAGGCACTTTTTCCAATGCAAGCAGCCCTACATCAACGGTTAGTGGGCTTACTTTAGGTGCTAATACTTTCCGGTGGACATTGCTGAATGGTGTTTGTGCCGATTCTCAGGATGATGTGATTATTACCCGCAATGATCCTTCGGTTGCACCAACAGGGGTTACCGGCATCACCACTATTTGTAATGGTGGCAGCACAACATTAACTGTATCCGGAGGCATTATAGGAACCGGCGCAATTGTAGAATGGTTTACCGGTTCATGTGGCGGCACTTCGGCAGGAGCAGGAAATAGTATAACTGTTTCGCCAATTGCAACAACAATCTATTTTGTACGCTATTCCGGCAATTGTAATACTACTACTTGTGTATCACAAACAATCACAGTTAATCCTATCCCTCAAGGTTCGCTAACAGCTAATGGTCCCTTCTGTGGTACAGACGCAGGGACAGGAACACTTACCTTTACTGCTCCAATAAATACAGGACCTTATAGTCTTATTTTACAAGACCAAAACAGCAATATCTACAACTTATCGGGTATAGTAAGCGGCACTCCATTTATAGCACCCGGATCGCCAATAACTGCGACGAAAACTTATACTATAAATAACCTCATGGACGCTAATTCCTGTGTTCGCAGTAGCGGTTACACAGTTGGAAGTGCTACTATAACAATCAATCCCGCGGCAACGGTCAATGCCGGATTAGGTTTAACAGGTTGCCAGTCGTCAAGTCCTTCAACGATAACTTTAAGCGGTTCGAGTGTAGGAGGTGGTGCAGCTACCGGTGCTTGGAGTATTAATTCCGGTGGAGGCACTTTGAGTAGTACTGCACAAACTGCTAATCCGTCAAGTGTAACTTATACGCCTGCTGCCAATTACAGTGGAGGTGTTGTACTTACTCTTACTAGCAACGACCCGGATGGGGCTGGTCCTTGTACTGCTGTTAGTGCTACTCGAAACATTACCATCCAACCTCAACCGAGTATCACATTGGGTACTATTTCCTCTGTTTGTACTGGGGCAAACTCTTTTGAACTTCCTTACACTGCTACTTCCAATGGGCCTAACCAATATAGTATAAATGTTGGTACGCCTGCTTTATCGGGATTTACTCCGATTAGCAATGCAACATTGTCAGTTTCACCCATAGTTGTTAATATCCCAACCGGAGCTGCTCCCGGCACTTATCAGTTTAATATCACGGTTAGGAACTCCACAACAGGATGTATATCTGAAAATCAGACGTTCGATGTAACAATTGCAGATGATCCAATCATAACTACTCAACCTGCACTTTCTCAAACATTTTGTGTAGATGGTATCGGCACTTTGAGTGTTGGGGTTAGTGGTGGTGTAGGTAGTTTTACCTACCAATGGTATTTTAATTACACTAATTCCAACAGTGGAGGCGATTCACTTGATGTATATTACGGTGCTCAAACCAATACTATAACCATTCCCACTTTTGACCCGGATCATATCTATTACTACTGTGTGATTACACAATCCGGAGCGGGTTGTAATACCATCGTCAGTAATACGGCAGAAGTAACAGTGGTTGATGACCCAACTATTAGTATTTCCACAACTAATGCTTCCGTTTGTAGTGGACAAACTAACTCTCTTACTGCCAATACAGAAAATGGAACGGGCACTTGTTCAATCCAATGGCAATACAGTACCGGTTCTGATTCCGGCCCATGGACTAGTTTCGGAACAGGTCTTAGCCCTCAAACCTCTCCGGCTCTCACTGGCACTACTTATTTCCAGGCCGTTTATACTTGTAATGGTTCCGGTTGCGACATTGCTGAATCAAATGTTATTACTACGACAATAAATACCTTATCTGTCGCTCCAACGAGTATTACCAGCACCTCCACTATTTGTAACGGCAGCAGCATTACCCTTACTGTTTCCGGCGGAACAGCAGGAACTGGGGCTATTGCCGAATGGTTTACCGGTTCATGCGGCGGTACATCGGCAGGAACTGGAAACAGCATAACCGTTTCTCCTACTTCAAATACTTCTTATTTTGTTCGCTATGCCGGCACTTGCAATACGACTACATGTGCAACGGTTACTGTAACAGTTGACCAATTTACCACCGCAAATGCAGGTTCTGACCAAACAGTTTGCGCTACCGCTGCCACGCTAGCAGCTAATACACCAGCATCGGGAGTGGGTACTTGGACAGTGATTTCCGGCACAGGCTCTTTTGCCAATGCCAATTCTCCTACTTCAACGGTAAGCGGACTTACCCTAGGCTCAAATACCTTCCGATGGACATTGCTTAACGGGGTTTGTGCTGATTCTCAAGATGATGTAATTATCACTCGAAATGATCCATCTGTTGCTCCGACCGGCATTACCGGAACCACCACTATTTGTAACGGCAGCAGCACTACCCTAACTGTATTGGGTGGATCGGCAGGTACAGGAGCAATTGCAGAATGGTTCACCGGTTCATGCGGCGGAACATCGGCAGGAACGGGTAACAGCATTACCGTTTCCCCAACATCTAATACCACTTATTTTGTTCGCTACGCAGGCACTTGTAATACCACCTCTTGCGCCTCGCAATTGGTAACGGTCAATCCGCTTCATACAATCAGCCTTTCTTCCGGCGCGGCTACCCAAACAACTTGCGAAAATACGGCAATCACCAATATTGTGTATGCCATCGGTGGCGGGGCTACAAGCGCGGGCATTACCGGTTTACCCACCGGCGTTACCGGTGCTTATGCTTCAGGCAACTTTACCATCAGCGGAACGCCCACAGTCAGCGGCGTTTTCAACTATATCGTAACCACCACCGGTAATAGCTGCCCTGCCGTTAACGCATCGGGAACAATCACCGTCAATAGCTTGATAGACTATGCCAATCTTCAATCTCCAAATACTGGTTCAATTTGTACAAACGGAAGTTTTTCTGCTTATGGTCAAGTGTATGAACCGGGCGTTACCCCTGCTGCGGGAGCCGGTATTGGCTTGGTAGCAGAAATCGGTTATAGTTCCATAAACTCCAACCCGAATACTTGGACAAATTGGAGTTCGGCTACTTTTAATATACAAGTAGGCAACAACGATGAATTTACAGGAACAATCAGTGGACTTACATCGGGTACTTACTATTATACTTTTCGCTATTCTTTGAATGGCTGTAATTATCAATACGGCGGCTCCCCCAACGGATTTTGGAATGGCACAACGCAAACGAGTGGGGTGTTGACCGTCTTTGGAACAACTATTACAAGTGGTACGGTTGGCGGTTCTGCTGCCTTGACTCAATGCGCTGGCGGAAATCCGGGACTATTTACCGTGGGCGTTCCTTCCGGCGGCAACGGGACATATACATATCAATGGGAGCAATCGGATGGATGTACCGGAACCTGGGTGAATGCTATTGCTGAATTTGGAATAACTAATACTTTAGACTTCAATGCTCCGCAATTAAATACAGTCGGCACGATGTGTTACCGATTAAAGATAACCGATGGATGCGGCAGCATCGGCTATTCAACCACCAAAACCTATACAATAGTTGCCGACCCTGTTTCTCAAACAATTGTACCGACTATAACAAACGGAAGCACAATTTGTGTCGGGGCAACTGTCTCGGCAACCTTTACCGGCGGCACGGGAGGTACAGGCACTGTGGTAGATACCTATGAATTTAGCACAAATAGCGGAGGGAGCTGGAGTACATATATTCCCGGAACGAATATTACCGCCACCGCAGGCATGTTGGGAACCAATACCATCCAAATCCGAACGCGGCGGACAGCGACCGGAACAGGTTGCAATGACGGAACATACAACATCGTGAGTTATTCCGTCAATCAATTGGATTTTGGCAATTTACAATTCCCTCAAAATGCCACTATCTGCGCTTCGGCCGGTTCTTTTACCGTCTATGGTCAGGTGTATGAGCCGGGTGTTACCCCCGGTGCCGGTTCGCAAGGGGCGGGTATTACCGCAGAATTGGGTTATAGCACGACCGACACCTATCCTAACACTTGGACAAATTGGCAAACCGCTACTTTTAATCCTGCCGGCGGTGGGACGAATAACGATGAATATCAGGCTACGCTTACCGGATTGTCCGCAGGCACTTACTACTATGCCTATCGTTATACTATAAACGGTTGCGAATTTCAATACGGCGGTTTTTCTGGTGGTTTCTGGAACGGAACGAGCAACGTTAGCGGAGTGTTGACCGTATTGACTTCGGTAACATTCGGCACCGTTACCAATAGCAACGAAACCATTTGTGTGGGAGATACACCCTCAAACATCACCTTATCTGCTATGCCTTCGGGCGGCTCCAACAGTTTTGGTTACCAATGGTATTACCAAGATGGCATCGTTACTTGCCCGACAGGTACTAACCCGGACGGTTGGACTCTGATTAGCGGCGCAACCAGTAGCAATTACAATCCGCCTGCTTTATCCTCCTCCCGTACTTACGCGCTCATGGTGGATGCTACTGGCAGTCCCGATTGTGGCGTGCCTACCTGGGCATCTGGTTGCAGGCAAGTAACGGTAATTGTTTGCTGTATCGCACCTACTAGTCTTACCTATACCACAAATCCGGTCAGTTATTGTAAAGGGGTTGCCATTTCAAATAATACAGCTTCCGTTGATGGTACTTCACCACATACCTTTTCTGTGAGCCCGGCTTTACCAAGCGGTTTGACCTTGAATACCAATAACGGAACCATCATCGGAACGCCTAACACACTGACTGCGGCTACTAACTATACCGTTACGGCTACCAATGCTTGTGGTTTTACTACGATCAATGTAAATATCGCTGTTACAGAACCAGACTGCACCATTTCGGGCAACAACGGTCCGGTTTGTCCGGCTTCCACGCATAGCTATTCCGCTAATTTAGGTATGAGTAATTACTCTTGGACAGTGAATGGAAACGCCGGCATTTCGGGAACTTCTTCTAATTCAACTGTAAATGTCCTTACCGGAAGCAATTGCAATGCTGCATTTACCTTAAGCCTAACCGTAACCGACAGCAACGGCTGTACGGCGAGTTGCAGTAAAGTGGTAAATGTTGTAGATAACGCTGCCCCTATGTTTAGTTCTTGCCCTATATCGGCAATAGAATTGGGCTGTAATCCGGCTGCTATTACTTCGCCACAGGCAATTGCTAGTGCCGGTGCTGTAACGGATGCTTGTAGCACACCTTCCGTCACGGCAAGTGGGGGAATCGTTAACAATACCGGCTGCAGGTATTCACAAGTTTGGACAATTACTGCAACTGATGATTGCAGCAATAGTACAACTTGCGCGGTTACCTATACTTGGACACAAGATATTGTGAAGCCTGACATCAATACTACCGCTTCTAATGCCAATTTGGGTTGTAATCCGACCGTTACTGCTCCTACATTTACCGGCACCGACAACTGCGAAGGAAGCATCACACCAATTGTTACCACAACCGGTGCGACAAATACAGGTTGTGTGTTTTCTCAGACTTGGAATGCCAATTATACGGATGTCTGTGGTAATATTGCCGATGAGGTCAGTATTACATATACTTGGACTATTGATACCACTCCGCCGACAGCGAGCAATCCGGCAAATATTACCTTGTCCGGTTGTAACGGTACTTTCCCCGCTCCCAATATCACCGTTGTTGCCGATGAAGCCGACAACTGTTCGGGCACGATTACCGTTGCTCATGTCAGTGATGGAACTCCTTCCTTGGTCGGTTGTACGGAAACTACGGTTCGCACCTATTCGGTTACCGATGCTTGCGGGAATAGCATTAACGTTACCCAAAACCTAATTCGCACCGTTGATACCACTCCGCCGACAGCGAGCAATCCGGCAAATATTACCTTGTCCGGTTGTAACGGTACTTTCCCCGCTCCCAATATCACCGTTGTTGCCGATGAAGCCGACAACTGTTCGGGCACGATTACCGTTGCTCATGTCAGTGATGGAACTCCTTCCTTGGTCGGTTGTATGGAAACTACGGTTCGCACCTATTCGGTTACCGATGCTTGCGGAAATAGCATTAACGTTACCCAAAACCTAATTCGCACCG
>CALCIK010000104.1 GCA_937907475.1 uncultured Bacteroidota bacterium
GACTGACAGGGGCAATCGGTCCCCAAGGTCCAATCGGGGTAACCGGTGCTACCGGACTGACAGGGGCAATCGGTCCCCAAGGTCCAATCGGGGTAACCGGTGCTACCGGCCCAACAGGGGCAATCGGTCCCCAAGGTCCAATCGGGGTAACCGGTAATATCGGTCCCGCAGGTTCGACTGGCCCCGCAGGCGCAACCGGACTTACCGGCGCTACCGGTCCAGCCGGCCCACAAGGCACCGCCGGAAATGATGGCGCAATTGGCCCACAAGGTCCCATCGGGGTAACAGGCGCAATGGGTACCACCGGACTAACCGGTCCCACCGGTAATGATGGCGCAACCGGCCCCCAAGGTTCCACCGGACTAACGGGCGCAACCGGTCCCACAGGCACAACCGGCCCCGCAGGCGCTACCGGCCCCGCAGGTTCTGCCAACATTAGCGGCAATACTAATTATGTGGTAAAATTTACCGCAGCCAACAGCGGAGGCAATTCTCTTATTCAAGACAATGGAACCGGTGTTAGTATTGATGCAACTCCCGTTGCCACAAGTAAACTATACGTTAACCACACTCAACTAACCGCAAACGGCGATGGGCAGGCAGGCATATATGGCTACCGCAACCGTGATACTCAGAATGATGGCACGGGTTATGGTATAAATACTACCAATACTGCCGTTACAGGCTACAATTATTGGGGCGACGTGTACACCTTTGGAACAGCAGGGGTTTCTTTTAATGACTATACCAGAACCGGCGGCGTATTAGGAGCTTATTATTACGGTCTCTATTGGGGTTCGTTGGGGTATAAAAACAGTGCATCTACAACTTACGGCGTTTATGGTTCTGCAGCCTATACATCAGGAGGAGGTTTTTTACCCAATACCGAAAAGCAAGGCATTGGGGGAGGTTTCTTCGGCGGTATTATCGGCTCGTGGTCGCATGGCGAGGTAATGGGTCAGGTAAACAGCGGCGAGTTGTTTGCCTCGTATAATGTGGGCAATGAGTTAACGAGTGGTTACTCGGCCGATTTGGTTAATACCGGCACAAAACGGGTAGCTGCCTACTCGGTTACTTCGCCCGAACTTAAAGTGTATAATGATGGCAGCGCAGCGTTGGTAAACGGCACTGCCCATGTAAGTTTTGAGCGCGATTTTAGCGGCATGATAGCCGGTAGCAAACCTACGGTTACCATTTCTCCGCTTGGCTCCTCTAAAGGTTTGTATATTGTAAGCATTGATGAAACGGGCTTTACCGTAGCCGAAAACGAAGGCGGTACTGCTACCCTGGAGTTTAACTGGATTGCCATAGGGAAGCGCGTAGATGCAGAAAACATAAGCAAATTGCCGGAAGAAATTAGCAATACCAATTTCGATGCACAAATGAACGAGGTAATGTTTAACGAAAACAACAAAGAGCAATCTGCCAAACCCGTTTGGTGGGATGGTAGTAAAATCCGTTTCGACAAAGCACCCGAAGTTAAAACAGAGAAAAAACCCGAACAGCCTAATCGCTAATTCCGGTTTGAAACAGGTGAATTTATGAAACCGCAGGTTAAAGAGTTGTTATGAAAACAGACATTGTTACCGTACTGTTGGTTCTGTTTTGTGGGTGCGCTTCGGCGCAGGATTTTAAGAAGCATGTTGTTTTTCTTGCTTCGCCAAACCTGCACGGAAGGGCACCTGCAAGCGCAGACGAAAGGAATGCGGCCAATTACCTGAAACAGCAATTTATTTGGGCCGGCTGCACTTCGGTGGCGTACCAGTTTTTCCCATTCCAAAACGACTCGGCACTTAATGTTATCGGTATGTTCGATTTACAAAAAGACAGTACCGTTATTATTTCAGCTCATTACGATCATTTGGGGTCGGGTTCTGAGAAGTCGCTGGAGATGCCGGGTAAGAAGGGCATTTACCCGGGTGCCGATGATAATGCATCGGGGGTTGCCCTGATGTTGGCATTGGTAAAAGCAATTTCCGATGCCGATGACTGGCAATATAATTTTGTGTTTGCGGCCTTCTCTGCACACGAGGCGGGGCTAGTCGGGTCGGATTATTTTAGCAAGAGTACCCTATGCAGTGACTTAAAAATAAGGGTGGTTCTCAATTTCGATATGGTAGGACGGATGGACACCACTTACCCGACCCTTAGGATAAGCGGTGCCGAAACCGATACTTTGTTTAGCCGTTATTTTAAGTCCTTGCCCGATGGGGTTATTCATTTCCGATACGATGATGCAAATATTACCCAATCGGATTTGCGTTCTTTTGCCGAAAAAGCAATCCCTGTATTGAACTTTAGCACCGGCATTCACTCCGATTACCACAAAATGAGCGACACCGAAGACAAAATTAATTATCGGGGCATGGAAATGGTTTTTGAATTTACCCATTCATTGCTTCAACTCTTTACCGTACATAAGCGGCAGGATTGCCGGCTTCGTAATCATTAATTTAAGCGTTTACATTTCTCATAAAACAACATCTTTATGTTCAGAAAAATATTCCTCATAAGCTTAGCACTCATCTGCTGCTATTTGGCAGGGTTGCAAGCGCAAAGCATTACACCCAATGTAAGCCCAAGTTCGGGCGGATATTATACCAATGGCGGTATTTCTATTAGCTGGACCATGGGCGAAACCTTTACCACCACCCTGCAAAATGGCAGTACCTTAATTACGCAGGGCGAACAACAACCCGAAATAGATTTACTTACCGGCACACTGGCCTCGGTTATTATTTGTGTGGGCAGCAGCATAGCCATACCTTATACCGCAAAAGGGTATTACGGACCGGCAAATGTTTTTACCGTTCAACTGAGCGATGCAGCGGGTAGTTTTGCGGCGGCGGTAAACATTGGCAGCCTGAATGCGCAAACATCGGGCAATATAATTGCGGTTATACCGCCGGGAACTGCCGCAGGCGCAGGGTATCGGGTTAGGGTTATCAGCAATTTACCCGCCTATACGGGTAAAGATAATGGATCAAATATTACTGTTATAGCCGTGCCGGTAGCTGGCATTAGCGACATTAGCGTATCCCCAAACGGCTGCGACCTGGTTACCCTGATGGCAAGCGGTGGCAGCAGTTTCCAATGGAGTGGAGGTAACAC
The DNA here is from genome assembly GCA_937907475.1 of uncultured Bacteroidota bacterium. GTDB lineage: Bacteria > Bacteroidota > Bacteroidia > Chitinophagales > UBA2359 > UBA2359. Next base: position 3,112 of record CALCIK010000104.1, read on the forward strand.
ACCCGGACAGGCGCAAAATTCCTTTACTGCAAGTGGCACCTATACCGTTACGGTAACCAACATCAACGGCTGTACCGATACGGCAAGCAAGGTGATTACCGTAACACCAAGCACCGGCAACGTAACAACGTTTACTGCCTGCAACAGCTATACATGGTCGGTAAATGGGCAGACCTACATCACTTCGGGCACCTATACTTGGGTCAGCGGATGCCATACCGAAACACTGAATCTGACAGTTAATTTTGGCGCAAGTACTACGAATACTACTTATCAAATTGCTTGCAACAGTTATACATGGCCGTTTAACGGTCAAACTTATTCCGCTTCGGGCATTTACACCCATGTAGTAGGTTGTCAGACCGAAATTCTGAACCTGACCATCAACGAAGGAAACACGTCGATTGGCTCTGTGTCCGGCATTACCAGCAGTATCTGTGAAGGAGAGACTATCAGCACTACTGCCTACGGTGGTTCAGATTACCAATGGAGCGGCCCCAATGGATTTACATTTTCAGGGGCGGTGTTATTCCGGCCAAATGCTACGACTGACATGTCGGGACTATATACCGTAATCATCAGTGCCGGCAATGGCTGTGCCTCGACTATGATTTCCACTTTGATTAACGTCAATACTATACCTGTGGCGGATATTTCGGGGATTAATAACATCTGCGCCGGCAATACCCTAAGCCTGACGGCAACAGGCGGCACGTCCTACCAATGGAGCGGACCGGGCGGATACAGCAGCTCCAATGCCTCCATTAACCGAACCAATGCAACTGTATTAATGAGTGGCACTTACAATGTAACTGCTTCCAACACCAACGGCTGCACCGGCATGGCAAGCATGACCGTATTGGTCAATGCCGCTACGCCGGTAACCATCATCGGTGCTACCACGGTTTGTATGGGCAACACCATCAACCTCACCGCAACGGGAGGTATTAACTACCAATGGAGTGGCCCGGGCGGATTTACGGCAACAGGGGCAGCAATGACCCGCACTGCAACTGCCGGCACAGGCGGCACATATTCTGTAACGTTAACGGATGCCAACGGCTGTACCGCGATGAAGGCTGTAACGGTAACCGTTGCCTCCTCCTCAGTATCGGCAAGCATTACCGGTCTCCTAACCTATTGTGCCGGCACAACGATGATGCTCACCGCATCAGGGGGCGCAACTTACCAATGGAGCGGCCCCGGTGGCTTTAGTGCATCGGGAAATATCTTGTCTATCCCAAGTTCCATGCCTGCCATGACCGGCACTTACGTGGTAATAGTTACTAATGCCGGAGGCTGCACTGCTTCAAACAGTCGCAACATTACGGTACATCCTCTGCCCAACGCTGCTATCACCGGTAATACCAATATTTGTGTAGGCAGTACGCTCATTCTCTCGGCATCGGGCGGCACTTCCTACGCATGGGGCGGCCCCGGGTTCACTTCTACTGCTGCCAACATCGCCAGAACCAATGTTACAGTAGCAATGGGTGGCACTTACACAGTAACCGTTACCGGTACAGGCGGTTGTAAATCTACCGAAAGTGTTTTGGTAACTGTGAACGCCAAACCGATTGTTACCATTACCGGTGCAACAAGCGTTTGCAGTGGCACGACTATTACCTTTACCGCCACCGGCGGAACCGGTTATGCATGGAGCGGCCCGGGAGCATATACCGCCAATACTGCTACGATAGAACTACCGGGCGCAACAACCCTAATGGGCGGAAGCTACAAAGTAACCGTTACCAATGCAGCGGGATGTACCACCACAGCGAGCAAAAGCGTAACGGTTATTGCTTCGCCCAATGCAGTTATATCGGGGGTATCGTCTGTTTGCACAGGATTAAACTTCTCGCAGACCGCCTCGGGAGGGGTTAGCTATTTATGGAACTTCCCCGATGGTCCGACAGCAAGCAGTGCAACATTCACCCGTGTCGGAGCGACTTTAGTCATGGGCGGCTTTTATAATCTCACCGTTACCGGCAGCAACGGATGTAAGTCCGTAGCAAGCAAGTTGATAATCGTCAATACTTGTTTATCCAAAACAGTTGAAGATGTTGCGGAACCGGGTTTAACCGCCTACCCCAACCCGACCGACGCAGCTACTACCCTTGCCTTCACCTCTCTTTCCGCCGAACAGATAACCTTATCCGTTTATGCTACAGATGGCAGAGAAGTAGCCGTATTGTTTAAAGGACCGGTAGAAGCCGGTGCTACACATCAATTCGATCTCGACACCCAATACTTGCCCTCCGGTACTTACTATGCCGAATTGCGGTATAGTACAGGAACCGCTGAACGCTTACCTATCATGATAGTGAGGTAGTGTAAAAAAAAACAGGCAGTAAAATTGTCAAGCCCCGACGGTATATCTAAGCACCGTCGGGGTTTATTTTTATAGGGATGTTGAAACAAATCTTGTCCGGGAATTTTGTGAAAATGTTGTTGATGTAAATATTATTTTTGAATTGCTTTAGATACAAGTCGTGCCTTGTATGTGCTATCCTAACCCCGCCCAAAACACCCTATCCTTCGCCTTTCCCGAAGTGTCAAAGTCCCTTCAGGGGATTTAGGGGTGAAAGGGGGCTGGGAAATTACCATACTCTCCCTAACCGGCCAACCCATCCTAAAAACCACCCTTTCCGCAGGTGAAACGAGTAAAACCGTTTCTGTGGTGCATTTGCCGGTGGGCTTATATATTTATGTGGTGAGTGGTGGGGATGGTGTCGTCAGTGGGACACTGACAACGCGGCAACGGCGGCAACACAGTCAACAGCGGCGGTGCAGTGTTGGCTAGGGGGAAGGTGGCGGTGGTGCGATAGCACCTAATAACGCTGTCGGTTAGTCCTGCGTTTTTTCACCAAAGGAAAGGTCGCCGGCATCACCTAAGCCGGGAACGATATAGCCCTTTGCAGTCAGTTCTTCATCAATAGCGGCAGTCCAAATATGCACGGTTGGGTAGTGGCGGCGCAATTCTGCGATGCCTTCGGTACAGGCGATTACGGTTACGATGTGCATTTCTTTGGGAGCACCTAATTCGTAGAGTTGCTCTAAGGTGAGTACCATAGATGCGCCGGTGGCCAACATGGGGTCGGATAAAATGACAATTCGGTCGTCCAATTCGGGCGAGGAGATGTATTCTAGTTTGATGGTAAACTGTCCGCTTTTGTGGTGTTTCCGATAGGCTGAGATAAAGGCATTATCGGCTTGGTCAAAAACATTCAATAGCCCTTGGTGCAACGGTAGTCCGGCTCTTAATATGGTGGCTAAAACGGGTTGTTCTTTCAACACCAAGCAAAGGGCGGTACCGAGGGGGGTGGTAATTTCTCTTTGTTCGGAGGGCATTTTACCCCCTATTTCGTAGGCAAACATCTCGCCCAAGCGTTCCAGATTTCTCCTAAACCGCATCCTGTCTTTTTGCAGGTTGACATCTCGCAATTCGGACATGATTTGCCCGACTAAGGGATTGTTTTGGCTGATATTGTGTATCATCAGAAAGGTTGTGCTTTAAAGGTCGTGAAGTAAGAGGTCATTCGCTAATTTGTTCCGATGCTTTTACGCTTAGTGTGGGAATACATCGTTACAAGTATTTCGAAGTGGTCAGCCAAAAGTACCAATTATTTTTAAAACTTTACCAATGATTAGTGTATATCTGTTAAATTCCGTTTTTAACGACCTGTTACTTACCATTTCACCACCCTTTCTACCTGAATATTGCCCCTGTTGTCGGTAAGCGAGAGCAGGTAAATTCCGGCTGCATAGTTTTGTAAGTTCACCTCCGCAGGGGTAACAGTATGGCTCATCAACAGGGTTTCGGTGGCGATTATTCGACCATATATATCGGTCAGTTGCAGGAAGAGTGTGCCGTTTCCAATGTTAGTTGCCGGCTTGATGAAGAGCGTGTTGTTGGCGGGGTTCGGATAGATTTGAAACCAATTGGAGTGGGCGATGGGGTTCATCGAAGTGAGGATAGTTACCACTACTTGTACCGTAGTGGTGCATCCGTTCACCGTTACGGCTACCCAATATGAACCTAATCCTACGGTTATGCTCGGTGTGGTTTGTCCGTTGCTCCATAGGTAAGTGGCATCGGGCGTTGTGGCATCTATCAGTACTTGCTCTTCGGGTAGTATGTAAATGGTATCGGGCAAGTTTACCTCCGGCCCGTTGATTTGACCCACTTCTGCCGATAGCAATTGGGAACAGCCGACTGCATCGGATACGGAAATGCTGTAAGTGCCGGCAGCAAGATTGGAATAGGTAAATTCGGTTTCTTCGGTGGTAAAACTCGTACTATTGGCTACCCATAAATAGGTAAATGGAGGTGTGCCGCTAATGACGTTGGTGCTGACTACCCCATCGTTGCCGTTACAATCGGAAGGAATACTCGAAGTAGTTGCTTCCAAAAGCGGGGTTTGTGGAACGGTTAATTGAAGCGAGGCGGTACAGCTATTCGCATCGGATACCGACACGGTATAGTTGCCGGAGGACAGGTTATTACCAAACCCAAAGCTGTTCAACGGTGAGCCGTAACTGTATGGGGCAACTCCGCCCAATGAGGTTACCCATATCGAGCCGTTATTGTTTCCACAGGTTGTGGCGTTGATTTCAATTGGTGTAAGGGTCGGGCTGGGAGGTGTGCCTACTGTGGCTTGGCTGATAGCCATACAACCATTGGCATCGAATACAGTGATGAAATAGGTTCCGGTGCTTAAGCCGCTAAGCGTAGGAGAAGTACCTCCGGTACTCCAATTATATGAAATAGGTAATGTGCCGTTGGTAACCGAAGCCTGAACAGAGCCATTGTTCAGGTTGCAAGCAGCATTGGTAACACTTACGGTTACTATAGGTACAGGTGTGGCGGAAATGGTAAATGGGGTTACCACCGAGCAGCCGTTAGAATCGGTTACTGTTAGCGAGTAGGTTCCGGCCGGTAAATTGTTTGGGATGGTGATACCGTTACTCCAAGAATAGGTAAAAGGCGATGCACTTCCAATCGGACTTGCTGTTGCAGAGCCATTATTGAGTCCGCAGGTAGTATTTTGTGTTGTGATATTTACCCCGGTTAGACTGACCACGTTGCTGATGCTGACACTTTGTTGGGTGATACAGCCGGTCGCATCGGTAACCGATACCGTATAAGTGCCCGCAGTGAGGTTGGAGGCTGAGGCACCGGTTTGTCCGTTGCTCCAAATATATGTGTAAGGGGGAATCGTTCCACTTCCAACCACAGTCGCCGCTCCGATTCCCGTACCGCACAGGTCATTGGTGATGGCAACGATGTCTAACGCAGGAGCGAAAGTATTGGGTATAATATCGGTATGCGTATCAAAACAACCATTGGTGGCATAAACGGTAACGGTATAAGTGCCTGCCGAAAGATTGTTAGCTAAGGGCGAATTTAAAGCAGGATTGTGCGACCATGAATAGGCAAAAGGGCCAGTCCCCATGACCGATATAACATTGATACTCCCGGTTGCCTGTCCACAATTGGCGGGTAGTATGTTGACGATATTAATAGACGGAGCGTTGTTGTTCACCCCTACCGATGCGGTAGCCTGTGCCATACACCCCAAGTCATCAATGACGGTTACCGAATAACTGCCGGTATTTAAGCTGCTTGCCGTTGCAGAATTGAGCAATAGGTTGTGCGACCATGAATAGGTTAGGGGTGGCACGGCATTGGTACTTGCGGCCACGGTGATACTACCGTTGTCCAAGCTACACCCTTCGGGTTGAACGTTTTGAACGGTGAGGGTGATGTTGCTGATAGAAGCAATGTTTACCGTTTCTATATCGGCACATCCGTTGGCATCAGTAACGGTGCAGGTGTACGAACCTGCCGGAAGGTTAAACGCCAAATTGGAAATAACCGTAGGACTATGCGACCAATTGTAATCGTATGGGGATGTGCCGCCCGATACTTGAAGCTGTATAAACCCATCGCTTTGCGCACAAGTGGCAGAAGTTTGGTTACTGACCGAGAGGTTGGGTCCCGATACATTACCCACTGTTACCGATATTTGAGCGTTGCAATTGTTCGCATCGGTCAGTGTGATGATATAATTGCCGCCGGCAAGTCCTATGGCGGTATTGGAAATCAACGCGGCATCGTGCGACCAAGCATAAAAATAAGGCATAGTGCCCCCGGAAGCCGACAACACCACAGCACCGTTGTTTTGGTTACAAGCATTCACCGTAACAGAACTAACCGTTAGCACCGGCGCACCTATATTGCCCAAAGCGACCTGTTGACTGAGGTTACAGCCATTGCCATCGGTTACGGTAAAGTTGTAAGTGCCCGAAGCTAAATTAGTGCGGGTAAAGATGGTTTGACCGTTGTTCCACAAAATAGAATACGGCACTTGCCCGCCGGACGGCGAAATGTTGATGATGCCGTTGTTTTGCCCACAGGCGGCGGGAGTAACTGAAATGGAAACACTCAGCCCGGTACAGTTTGATGCCACAAGGTTTACCATATAATCTTCCGTCTCTCCAAAAGCAAACCCTTCACAAGACAAGGGCGGCCCATCGCCCTCGTTGAGCCATTTCATGGCCACCCGCATACGGGTCATGCCAAGTGGTGCGGAAGATGGAACGGTAATGCTGCCTGTTACGGCAGTAGTGTTTACCCCACCTGCGTCAAACACCAATTCGTTGGCATCGTTAAAATCGTTGTCCTTGTTGTAATCAATCCAAATGCGCCAATATTCCCCATAAGCACTGTCCAAAAATCCGGGTTGAAGGGCGAGTGGATAGGTGCTGCCTTGTTGCAATTCGGTGGTTAGGTTGGTAAAATTTCCGTAGCCATAGTTAACCCCCGATGTATGGTTGATTTGGTGAAGCACAACCGATTCTATCCATTCAAAATTGGTATTGCTGCCGTAAGAAAAACAATATGGGTCAGAACATCCCAAAGTGGTGAACAGTATGGTGGGGCTAAAAGCACTCGATTCGTCTTCACAAACCGTTTGTACTTCCGCTTCGTACTGTTGACAGGGTTGGAGGTAAACTATGACGCTATTGGTAATGAGCGGTACTTCTATCCAATCGGCAGCACCCACAGGTCTGAAGTGCAAAAGATAGGTATTGGCAGAAGGTGAAACCTCCCAACTCAAAGTAGCATGGGTGTAGTTGATATTGGTTGCCGATAATAAACTCGGAGGGTTACAAAGGCTACTGTCGGCAGCATAAACAGCAAAGGATAGGAATATAAGGAGTAAACAACTCAATAATTGGCGCAACATAAACAGGCGGTAGTTGGATAAGCGAAGAAATAACCTACAAAGTTAGGATTTTCTTTCAGAGTTATGAGTTAAGATGTTAGACATAAGACACAAGACGTTAGATGAGAGATATTAGATAATGGCAATTGGTAAAAACAAAAGACAATTTATACATTCGATGCTATTGATACTCACTCTGAATTTATGCATATTACCAATAGAATATTGTGACATACCAATTAGGACTTACCAATTACGAATTGCATTAAGTCTAAATTCTTCCGTCTTTCGTCTTCCGTCTAAAATCTTTCGTCTAAAAAAAATCAAACAAACTCTTCACCCCTATCACGCGGTTGGTTTCAAAACCTTCGGCGTATGTAAAAGGGGTTTGTCTGGCCATTTCTAAGGCGCGGGCATAAAGGCGGTCTAAAAAAGATTTATCCGAAATATAGGTGGTCATTTCTCCGGTTTGTTCTTGATATTCGGGATTGTAAAACTGCGAACCGTAGGCCATGACTGATGCCTGTTTCTGTTCCATAAATTGGGTAATGTCCACCACAAAATCGGGTTTACGGTGAGTGTCCTGAATATAGTGATACAAGGCCTTGGGTCGCCAAGGCTGTTGAATTTCTTGGGTATTGCTATCATGGGTAACCACCTTAAGCAGCCCCGACAAGAAACAGGCATCGGCAATCAGTTTAGCGGCTCGTCCGTGGTCGGGATGCCGGTCGGAAAGGGCAGGGGCAAGCACAATATCCGGTTGATAAGTTCGCAACACACTGATGATGGACAATTGGTGAGCCTGGTCGTTGGTAAAAAACCCGTCTTTAAATTGCAGGTTCAGACGCAAGGTTGCACCTAATATCTTAGCAGCGGCTGCCGCTTCTTTGTCTCTCAATTCGGCACTGCCTCGTGTTCCTAATTCACCACGGGTAAGGTCTAATAGCCCAACCTTTTTACCTGCCCAAATATGCGATGCGACCGTGCCGCCGCAAGACAATTCAATATCGTCCGGATGTACGCCTATGGCTAAGATGTCTAATTTCATAAAATTGATTTGATAAAGCTATATTACATGGCGATAAACAAGGAGTATCAAGCGATGGTTGGTTATTCGTAAAATTGCAGGTTAAAAGTTCGTGCCCAAAACGAAAAGGTGTAATTTTGCCTCTTTACCATTGTTTAATACCCCTTGCAAAACATCGAACAGGAGTTTTATGTTTAAGCAAGGTAGATTTCACTCATCGGGATAAACTCTTCATCCATGTCGGTACAAGTAAGCGGATTAACCAAACAATACGGCACTCAAAAAGCGGTCAACGACATCAGTTTTGAGGCAAACCAAGGGGAGATATTGGGCTTTTTAGGGCCCAATGGGGCCGGTAAAACTACCACCATGAAAATGCTCACCTGCTTTATTCCCCCCACCCATGGCACTGCTAAGGTATGCGGATATGATATTCAAGACAACCCGATGGAAGTGCGGCAACAAATTGGTTATCTGCCCGAACATAACCCCTTGTATGCTGATATGTATGTGCGCGAGTCGCTCGAATTTATTGCCCGACTACACCAACTCGGCAGTAAAACGCGCAGCCGTATTGATGAGATGATACAGTTAACCGGATTAGAGCGCGAACACAAAAAACTAATCGGACAACTTTCTAAAGGGTATCGTCAGCGGGTCGGATTGGCGCAAGCCATGATACACAACCCCGCGGTGCTCATCCTAGACGAGCCTACCTCCGGCTTAGACCCCAACCAATTGGTAGAAATACGGCACGTGATTAAAATGTTGGGGCAAGAAAAAACGGTTATTCTCAGCACCCATATCATGCAAGAAGTGCAAGCACTTTGCGACAGGGTGATTATCCTTGACCGTGGGGTCATCGTTGCCAACGATATTACCGAAAACCTGCAACATCGCGCACAAGCCCAAACTACGGTTATTGTCGAATTTACCCCACAACCCAATATCGTTCAACTAGAATCCCTCACGGGTGTTGCAAAAATGGAATCTATCGGTTCTAATAAATGGCGGGTTTACCCTTCCGGACAACAAGACCTTAGACCCGTACTGTTTAAGTTTGCCGTTCAAAACAACCTCACCCTGCTTACCCTCATACAAGAGCAAAGCAGCCTCGAAGACGTGTTCAGACAATTGACCACCTCAACGGAAACAATGGCAGAGGTTCGGTAAAAAGAGAAAGTAAAGTCCGAGCAGAAACTCCTCCCCTATTTAGGGCCATCGGGCTTAAGGAACACCCTTCTAAGGCTGTCCAACTGTGCTTCCGACATGCCGGGGTTCTCAAAATCCATGCCGCCGCTATCGGGGCTATCGGAGTCAAAATCAATCAATATCGAACTGCCATCATAAGCATCGGGCGTTACCAACCGGTCAATGGCCTCTTTGCTGACTTTCTGGTCGCCGCAATCGTTGCAATCTGTCGGAACGTCATGGTTCACCCCTTTTGCTTCGGCCGTAGATTTAGCAGGTTCGCTTTTAGTCGTTTTGGGCAAGGTAGCCTTTGTGGTAGTCGTGGGAACAGGCAGGTCTTCCGACTTCGCTTTAAGGGCAGTTCTAAATTCTATCTTATATCCCATTTCGCTTACCTGATTGTGCAAAACCGGATTGAGCAATATCTTGACCGGATCATAACCGCGGCGGGTAACGATTTTCAACGTGTTCCTATCCAAGTCCGACTCGCACTTTTGTATGCCCTCCTGAGCCATGAAAAAGCGCACTACCTTTACGGCATCTTTGATGGTAAAAGGCAGTTCCGCACCTTGCGAATTGATTTTTGTAAGAATAATTCCCCCCGGATCATCGCTGGTAATCGAAGTTTGAGCGGGTAAAACAGCCAAGTTTAAAATGAGTGGTAACAACAAAACAAGTTTCTTCATGGAAATCAATTTTGGTATCAGTTCGAGCGGTTCAAGATATTGAAATGATATAAGGGAATATCTTTTTCGAAAATCAATTTGGGTTAAGTCTTAATTCTTACGCCTTAAATCTAAAGTCTAAAATCTCAAGTCAAAAGTCTCAAATCTCAAGTCTTACATCTTATGCCTTACTCCTTCCTCCTACCCAACAACCCCCGCAACAATAGCAACGATGCCTATAATAAAGCAATAGATAGAAAAGTAGGCAATTTTACCCCCTTGTACAATGTTCAGCATCCAACGGCAGGCAATCCAGCCCGATATAAAAGCCGCTAAAAAACCTGCGATATAAGGCAATAAATCTGCCGAAGAAGAGGCTTGTTGTCCCAAATCCTTGGCTTTCAACAATGTAGCTCCCATAATGGGTACAAGCACCATCAGAAACGAAAATCGGGTAGCTTCCGGTTTCGCTACGCCCAATGCCAATGCCGTTGCAATAGTCGTCCCCGACCTCGAAACGCCGGGAAGGATGGCTACCGCCTGTGTCAATCCTATTATGATCGCTTGGCTGTACCCTACCTTTTTATTTTGCCCCCTATCCAAGCGGCTCAACAGTAGAATAAATCCCGTGCAGATGAGGAAAATACCCACCATGACCACTCTGCCGGTAAACAACGCTGCAATCTCATCTTCAAAAAAAACGCCGACCAGCCCCACCGGTATCATAGAAATCGCAATTTTCGCCATGTACTGCGTTTCTTCATTCCATTTGAAGCGAAACACTGCCGATATCAATTGCCAGATTTCGCGCCGCAACACAACGAAAATACTTAAAACAGTCGCCCCGTGAACCAATATCGTAAAAGTTAGATTATCGGCACCGGTGATGTTAAATAACGCCTTCCCAAGTTCAATATGTCCACTGCTGCTAACCGGCAAAAACTCTGTAAATCCTTGTAGAATGCCTAAAATAATCGCTTCAATAATGCTCATGATGAGGTTAAGTTTTCCAAAGGGTAATGACTGCCCATGCGTAGCGATGCTCGCCTATCGCTTGTTGGTAATGGTCTTTGCCGTTGGTTTATTGGTAGCAATTGTTTCGGAATCGGATTGTTCTACAGGGGTAAAAATGGCAACAATTTGGGCAATAAAGCCCAACAAGATAAGCACCGGTGCTAAAATGGTGCGCCGGAAACCATAGATAGCGTCTTCGGGATACACGTTAGGGTCGGTGCTTGCACCACCCGACATGACAAGGAAGCCGAGCAAAATAAGCCCGATACCGATTAATACTATGATAAAGTTTTTCTTTCCGAAAAGGAGACGATTGTGATACATGGTACAATGATTTATTAGTGCAGAAGGAATGATTAATTTTATTCAGTCGAAACGAACGACTGGTTTGGGTTTAACAAAACAAGGTGAGTTCAATATAATTCGTCCAATTGAAGTTGCAGATATTTGAGCACGGAAGTTTTGGTACTCCACCACGACATAAAAATGCCGATGAGTGTAATGATTAAGCAAATTAACACAAAACTAAGCAACTCATGCAAAATACTTAGTTCGGGCATGTTTTTTTGTGCCAATAACAATACCAAAGCCAGCAAGACCGATGCCAACATGCCGCTAACCATGCCGTTATAGATGCTTTGGGTAATAAACGGCTGTGCGATAAACCAACGGGTAGCCCCTACCAATTGCATACTTTTTATCAAAAAACGATTGGAATACATGGCTAACTTAATGGTATTGTCTATAAGAATAAACGCTATGGCAAAAAACAAAAGGCTTAAGGCTACGATGATAAACCCGATTTTTTTGATATTGCTGTTCACCAATGCAATGACCGCATCTTGGTAATAGACCTCTTTAATCGCTTTGTTCCTCAACATCTGTTCTTTGATGTTTTTAAGGCTGTCCGAATTGGCATAAGGAGCGTTCAGATAGAGGCTAAATGATGCAAAGAGGGGGTTAAAGCCCAAAATAGAATCGAAATTCTCTTGAGTTTGCTGGATAAATTGGCGGGCGGCATCTTCCTTCGAAACATAGCCGATGGTCTTGGTATAGGATTTTTGGGCAATTTCTGCTTTCAAACTCTTGACCGTTTCTGCCGGTAAATCATCGTCCAATATGACTATTATCTCCAGGTTCTCTTTAAAATGATTGGACAAACGCTGTGCCTGCATGAGTAAAACACACAACACACCCAACAAAAAAAGCACCAACGCAATGCTCACAATGGCGTAAGCATACGAAGGTTTGCTAAATCGGGTACTTTTCCCTTTCAGAGGCACTGAACCTGACATGGAAATGGGTTATGTGTAGTTGAACCTGCAAATGTAGGCATTTACCCTCTAATACGCTACAATCCCCTGACCTTACCCAATAAAAACGTTTTTGATAAAAAACGCTCGAAACCCATCACGACAGGAATGGCTTGTTCGACAGAAGGGCTTGTATCGCTGTTTTAGAACTCCTTGTCCTAAAAAGAGCCAATTTTTATGCAAAAACCTAATCGTTTCGGTTAGTGGACATAAATGTTTAGATTAGTGATGTAAAATTTTAGGTTGCGGACGTAATCGTTTAAGTTACAGACCTATCTGTTTAGGTTGCGGACGTATCTGTTTAGGTTACGGACGTAATCGTTTAGGTTGCTGACGTATCTGTTTAGGTTGCGGACGTAATCGTTTAGGTTGCAGACGTAATCGTTTAAGTTGCGGATGTAATCGTTTAGGTTGCGGACGTATCTATTTAGGTTATGGACGTAATCGTTTAGGTTGTGGACGTAATCGTTTAGGTTACGGACGTAATCGTTTAGGTTGCGGACGTAATCGTTTAGGTTGCGGACGTAATCGTTTAGGTTGCGGACGTAATCGT
>CALCIK010000105.1 GCA_937907475.1 uncultured Bacteroidota bacterium
TAACTTATGTTTTAATGAATTTCTACCCTTATAAACCCTATCCTTATGCAGGAGCGTTAGATAACATTACAAAAGAAGCAGCTGCAATACAGTTAGCAATCTGGTCGTTTGCTGATGGAGTAAATCTAACTACTGTATCGGTAAAAAACAACGCCACATTAGGAACCGAGATTAAAAATCGTGCAATTCAAATTAGAGATGAAGCAATTGCAAATGCCGGTGCATTAACCCCTATAAAGACGCTCATCATCAATCCAGGTGATCAATCGTTGTTTTACGGACAGACAGCATCATTTACTGTAAAAGTTTACAACGAACTTGCTCAGCCCGCAGCAAATGTAACCGTTACTCTTAACTCAAGTGATGGTGTATTAAATAATACAACAGCGTTAACTAATGTTAACGGTGAAACATCGGTTATTATTTTATCGAAAGGTGTCAGCGACACCGCAGTAATAACTGCAAGCGCACAAGTAATTATCCCACAGGGTACAAGATATTTTCACTCTAATAAGCCCAATGATTACCAAAAAATTGTGTTGGCAAGTCCGGTTGTTGCCAATCGTTCAACAAATGCAAAAATTGTTTGGACAGGCTCTGCCGACTTACGTCTCAGCAAAACAGCAAGTGATTTAACCCCGGATAACGGGCAAACCATTTCCTATACCGTTACTTTAAACAATGATGGTCCTACTTTCTCATCAGGCGTTAAAGTAGCAGATGTTCTTCCTGCAGGATTACAACTTATAAGCACAACCCCATCACAAGGTAGTTACGACACCCTTACCGGTGTTTGGAACGTTGGAACAGTTGCAAGCGGCGGAAATGCAACATTAGTATTTAGTGTAAAAGTTGATATTACCATTCAAAAAGCTTTCGACTTTGGTGCAGCAACCCCATTTAATTTGTTTGTTTTCGAAGATCTTTATCAGCCATCCTCTGATACCGAAGGCAAGATAGCGGTAGGTAGGGATGTATATCTTTCCAACTACAGTGTTGGCTATAAACTACCTAATTCAAATGGAACCGAAGACGTATTGGTTGTTGGTCGCCATTTAGTATTTGTTTCGGGTGATATTTTTGGCGGAAACGCAGTATATGAGAATTCCGAAACTGTATCCCCTCAAGTAGGTCTTGTTAATGGAACCTTGCGTAAAGATACCGTGGTTGATTTTGCTGCGGCTCGCACACATTTAACCACACTTTCCACACAATTAAGCGGACGCTCAGTGAACGGTGTTACCACCAAGAGTGGAGTTACCATTCGTTTAGATGGTACCGATCCGTTTATTAACGTTTTTGCTGTTAGCGATACTCAACTCAACTCAGCCCAAGAGGTATTCATAAATGCCCCTAACGGCTCGGTAGTGCTTGTTAATTTTAGTGGCAAGAAACTTGCATGGCAGGGCAATTTGGTTATCAATGGTACATCCATGACTAATACCTTATTCAATTTCTATGAAGCTGATAGCTTACAAATCTCGCAGATTGATGTACGTGGTACCGTATTAGCACCTTTAGCAGCAGTTAACTTTGTTTCGGGTGTACAACACGGACAGATGATTGCAAAATCACTTAAAGGTACCGGGCA
>CALCIK010000106.1 GCA_937907475.1 uncultured Bacteroidota bacterium
ATGTTTAGCCCCCAAATCAATTTCGGGGGCTTGAAGCGTTTGTCCAAAGTCTAATTTGAGGTAATGTCTTAAAAAATCCCCTTGAGATTTGGTGCTGCCAAATTCAGGGGGATTTTTTTAAGTTAAATCGTCCAAAGACCCAAAACTAATTATGCTTCTATTTGCACCAAATATCATGTTGAAACAGCTGCTCTACCACACAGACAAACTAGGCAACATCCTTTGGCTGACAGGTGATTTCCCTTTCTCCAACTAATTTAGGATTACACCTCAAGACCTATCTCATCAGGACATTTTACGCATTGAAAAAACAGTACGGTCTAACCGGTGATTCGCTGAATATTCCAATCCATAAGCGGCACAAGTGAGATACCATGCTGCTGCCAATCGTACTGACGGCGGTTGCGAAAGCCAACAACTGCGATTGTTTTGCATACTATCCAAGCGTTGGGCTTTAAAGGCAGTGCGGTCTAGTTTAAATTCATGCATAAGAATTGGCTGCTTGCTATTGGTCTTAGGTAAATATGTTTCACGGAGATTTGAGGGATAAATATGCAAAAAAACGCTTGTGTGTTACTTTAATGATTAAAAGTAACTTCAATGGCGGCTACTATTTTCCTATACAAAACTTACTAAAAATATTCCCCAATAGGTCATCAGCTGTGATATCTGAACCTGTGATTTGAGCAAGGTAATTTAAGGCGGATCGGATATCGGCGGCAAGGAGTTCGCCGCTGATGTGGAGGTTGATGCCTTGCAATACTTGGGTCAGGGCTTGGTGTGCGCCGTGCAGGGCTTCTACATGCCGCGCATTGCTTACGATGGTACTGCTTTGGGCGAGTGTTTCACCGGATACATCTTGACTGCCCACAACTGTTTTATAGAGCGCATCCCTTAGTTGGCTGATGCCTTCCCCGCGTTTTGCCGAAAGGACGAGGTAGTGATTGGGGTAAAAGCGGCTGACATAGTCATATCCGTTCCCTACCTGTTCGTCCAATTCATCAATTTTGTTGGCAATCACCAAAAGCGAGGCGGTGTCGGGATGCAAGAGTTGAAGGTCTTTTTCCACTTCTTCGGGGCTGAGTTGCGTAAGGTCGAATACATACAACAACAGGGTTGCTTGTGCTATTTTCTGCATGGTTTTTGCCACCCCGATTTCTTCAATGCGGTCTTGGGCTTCGCGGATGCCGGCGGTATCTATGAGGCGGAAGGTTATGCCGTTGATGTTCAGCGTTTCTTCGATGGTATCGCGGGTGGTGCCGGCAATATCGCTCACGATGGCGCGCTCTTCGTTGAGCAGGGCGTTGAGCAGGGTGGATTTACCTGCATTGGGGCGGCCGGCGATGACCGTTGTTACTCCGCTTTTAATGACGTTGCCCAAGGCAAAAGAGTTGATGAGTTGGGTGAGCGTGGCTAGGAGTTGTTGCACTAATTGAACTAGTTGGGTGCGGTCGGCAAACTCTACGTCTTCGGTGCTGAAATCCAATTCCAATTCTATGAGGGAGGCAAAGTTGATGAGTTGCTCGCGCAGTTGTTGGAGTTGTCCAGAAAAGCCGCCGCGCATTTGTTGGAGGGCTATATCATGGGCGGCTTTGGTTTCGGAGGCAATGAGGTCGGCCACCGCCTCGGCTTGGCTGAGGTCTAACTTCCCGTGCAAAAAGGCGCGCATGGTAAACTCACCGGGCTTGGCGAGCCGCGCACCTTTACTTAAAAACAAGGTTAACACCTGCTGCAAAATATAGGGCGAGCCGTGGCAACTCACTTCTACCGTATCTTCGGAGGTGTAGGAGTGCGGGGCTTTAAACAGACTGACGAGCACCTCGTCAATCACCTCCCCCGCGTCATTGACAATGGTGCCAAAATGGATGGTATGGGAAGGTTGTTTTTGGAGAATTTTCCCCTTAAACGCCTCGTCACAGATGGCAATTGCATGACTGCCGCTCAAACGCAACACGCCAATAGCACCCACACCGGGTGGGGTAATGGGGGCAACTATGGTGTCGTTCAGGTCGGTGGCGGCGTAAAGGCTCATATCTACTTATTCAACCACCGCTTCTACTCGGTAAACAAAATACTTGGTTTCGCCTTGCCATGGGAAAACCTTGTATCGCTCTTTATAGTGGAGGGCTACTTTTTTGCCTTCGTATTTTTGGAGTTCGTAAAACACCGTTTCGTTGGCTGCGGTAAAATCCCATACATTATCGTTAGTCATATTGGCAGCACCATCCTGACCCAGTCCTGCTAAGTTCAATTGACCTTCGTAGGTTTTGAACACTACGCCTTTCTTAGATATTTTGACGAGGTATCCGGCGCGGCTGCCTTCGCTAAAGGTCATTCTAGCGAAAAAGTAATAGCCGATAGATGCCACAAGAGACAACAAGACCAGCACAATTAGCAAGCGTTTGACAAAGCGCATGGTTTTTTGCGCGCCGCTTTGCAAAGAAGTTTTTACGTTATTGGTAAATTCAGACATGATACATTAGGGGTTTTAAGGTGGGTCAATTGTTCTATAATTACAAAGGTCGCAAATAATTATTAAAGAAAAGCAATAAGGTTAGCGTTATGTTACCCTTGTTGCTTCCAAGCACTACAAAACCTTACATTCGAGCAGTTTTTGCCCACCGATATAACCCTCTAAGTAGTCGCCCACCTGTACGCGCCCCACCCCTTCGGGTGTTCCGGTAAAAATGTAGTCGCCTTTGTGGAGGGTGAAGTAAGTAGATACATAGCTTATCAGCTTGTCGAAAGAAAAGATCAGGTCGGCGGTATTACCACTTTGCACAGTCTGTCCGTTTTTGAGCAGGGTAAACCCGATATTGTTAATTGGCGGCAGGTTTTTGAGCGCAACAAAATGCCCGACCGGAGCCGAGCCGTCGAACCCTTTGGCTATTTCCCACGGATGCCCTTTGTCTTTCAACTTTTTTTGGAGGTCGCGGGCGGTGAAGTCAATGCCAATGCTGATATGGTCGTAGTATTTATGGGCAAACTTTTCGGCTATATGTTTACCGTTTTTGGCAATACGCACCACTATCTCGGCTTCGTGATGAATATCGGACGAGAAATCGGGATGGTAGAATGGAGAGCCGTCTTTGAGTACGGCAGTTGGAGGTTTTGAAAACACAATCGGTTCATCGGGAACCGCGTTACCCAGTTCTTTGGCATGTTCGGCATAGTTCCGGCCGATGCAAAATATCTTCATCAAAGCTTTGTTAAATTTAAAAATTAGGAATTAGGATTTCAGATGATAGATGTTAGATATTAGACCTTTCCACTTACCCCTTACTACTTACCACTTACGCCTTACGACTCACCACTTACCCCTTATGTCTTACTACTTACCACTTACGCCTTACGCCTATTCCCCTGCTGTTTGAAAAGTGATTTTACCCGATGCGCCAATTGATGTAGCCGTCCTACGCCTGTGGTAGGGTGAAACGCCGTTCGCAGTGCTTTACTTTCCACATCGTATTCGCTGTAAGCGTGTTTATTGGTCAACCGGCTTGCCAAAGCATCAAACTCGGCAGGACTCACCTTTTTATGCGAGTAATTGATATACCCGATAGTCGTGCCTCCTTCGGGGCGGGCAAATATATTCTCTCTGAAATATAGAAACTTCTCTAAAAAATCGTCATCCTGACTGATAATCTCTAAAGAGTCTTCGGTTTGGTCGGGTTCTTTATGATAGACCCTAATATCGGCATCTTGATGGGTTAGGCAGGTATCAGCCACCACCCGTTCTTTGTCGGTTTTGTTATCGGGCGAGTAATGTATAATGGACGAGTTGAAAATGACCGCATCCCCGCGTTTAACCGAGATAGGCATCAGATGGGTGAGTACGTGTGGGAAGATGTCTTGATAGGGGTATTGAATGGCGGGAATACGGATATTGTTAAAAAAGCGGTGACTGCCCGGAATGAGGTAAAGGGTCCCGTTCTCCACGTTTACATCTACCATCGGACACCATACATTGATAGGGGTAAACTTTGCCTCGTCTATCAAGGAAGTGTCTTGGTGTATTTCCAAGCGGCTGTTTTCACCCGGTATTTTGAGGATGAAATTAGCCCCTATGAATTTATAATCCTTAAACATCTTTTCCAACGAGGGTTTGAAAATGTCGGGAATTTCTTGTTTCAATTTTCGCCTGTATGGGAGGTTGGACGAAAAGGTACTGGCATAAAACCCGTATTTGTTGATTTCATCGGCAGGGCGATATTCGGCATACAGGTTTTCAAAGGCTTGCAGTTGTTGTTCTGTCAAAAAGGACTTTACCACAAAGTAGCCATCTTTGTCCATCGCTTTTTCGAGTCGCTCGTCTTTGATGATGTTATTTATCATGGTGGTTGTTTTTTATTGTTTTATCCAACTTTTCACCTTTCCCCAAACCGATTTAGAAGGACCGGGGCTTGTTGCCCTGCCGGTGTGCTCAAAGGGGTGCTTGTCCGAAAGTTGGTAGCTATAATCGAATATCTGTTGTAGCTTCGGGTTGTAGGCATGTGGGTAAAGCGATTGAATTTCGGCACTGACCTGTTCCCATGTTTGCTGTTCGGGATGGTACGGTAGGCGGTTAACGGCTTTCAATGCTGTTGGATAGGCGTTGTTTTGGTACAATTGCAGCAGTTTGGCATTGCTATATTGGTAGAAAAACGTGTCATCTATTTCATATTGCTCCACCTCTTGGGTATCGGGACGCAGGTAATAATGATATAGCGTAGCATTGGCAGGGATGATTTCTGCGCCTAAGGCAATGCGGGGTTGTGCGCTTAGGTTGGGCGGTGAGCCGTGTATCAGGCGGTTGTTCATGATTAACGCTTGTCCTGCTCGCATCTCCAATACTTTCAAGTAGGGGAAGATGCGGTTGGCACAGTCCTCAAAAGGAACTTTGAAAACAGGTAATGGGGTGGCTCTGATACCTTTATAAATCCGGTGACTTCCTTCTATCACACCGAGTGCGCCGTTTTGGAGATGGACATCCAACAGGGGTATCCATATTGTGGCGGAGAACGTTTGTTCTATTTCGTTGGTGAAAGACCAATCCTGATGCGGTGTTACCAAGCCCTGTTTATTAAAGTCTTTGACCAAAAATCTGCCCGATAGGAGGCGGTAGCGGGAAAAGTATTGGGGCATTTTTTGGTTTATCATGCCCAACACTTTATCGTTTATCTGTTTGACAAAATTGGGGTCTTTGTTGTCGAGGCTTACGTGGAAGCCGTAAGCGGTTTTGTGGCTATGGGTCAACGAATGATAAAAGTCCCACAAATCGTCCACCTCTGATTGGGTCAAAAGGTCAACAATCAGATAGCCCTTGTTCTCAAACTCCTTGGCTAAGTGGGGTTGTAAAAAGATGTCTTCCATGTTCGGTTAAGATTTGCGTCTTCGGAAGATCAACTTTACCAACGACCACGATAGGCGCAACAACAGCGTACCTGCCAAAGAATAGGCGGCATTCTTCAATGCTTTTGACTGTTTAACCCGATGCAACATTTCCGATGCAACATTGGCTGGGGTATATACTTCAGGGTGCTCTTGTATCTGATTGACCTTATGTTTCACCTCTGCAACGATGCGCTTTGGCGTATAAATTTCATACCATTCTTCGGCTGCTGCGGCTTGGGCTTGTGCCTGTGCAGCATTATCTGATGAGGGTTCGGGTTTTGCATGATAGGGGATGGTTCCTCCCGATAAGTCATAGCCAAACAATGCCGCCATTTTATTGGCCAATGACCAGTTAAAAGTATTTCCCGCAAGGGTTATTTTGTTGACCAATTCATCGGCACTCATTTCGGGAGCCTGCAAGGGGACATCGGCTATTTTTTCCCACCCGTCTGCTGCCAACGAAATGCCTTTTTCATACATTTCCTTTAGCTTGGCATTGTTGTAAACGGGAAAAAACCGTTCATCAACTTTGTAAATACCGACCGTTGGTATTACCTCCTTTGGCTCTAAATAACCATGAATGAGTTGTGCGTCCTGATGGGTCAACCCGATTCCTGCGGCAATGCGGGGTTGGCCTGACATATTGGGCGGCGAGGCGTGGATGGTTCGGTTGTTAAACACCAACGCCTGTCCGGCCTTGAGTTCAATCACATTCATATAGGGGAATACCGTAAAGACGTGAGCATCAAAGGGGGCTTTGAAGATAGGAGCGGGTGACGGGCGTGGATGGGAAAAGAAACGGTGGCTGCCCGAAATAACACCCAATGCGCCATTGTCCACGTTGACATCCACCAAGGGTGTCCAAACAGTAGCCGAATAATATTTGGTTTCGTCCACAAAAGTCCAGTCTTGGTGAGGCGGCACGATGCCATTCTTACCCGGTTCTTTGACCACAAAACTACCGGTAAAGAGTTTGTAGTTTTGGAAAAATCGGTCGGCTTTTGCCCCCATGACTTGGGTGAGTTTGGCAATCACGTTTTGGGTAAACTCTTGGTCGTTGCTGTCTAAGCTCACATAAAAGCTGTGTTGAGGTTTGGATGGATTGGCTTGGGCGCGGTAAAATTCGAGCAGCTCGTTGACCTCTTCGTCCGACAGCAGGTCTATGACCACCCAGCCTTTTTCGTCAAAATGTTTTTGTTGGTCTTGATTGATAAAGATAGATTGCATGTTGATGGTTATTGGTGATGCGGTAGAAAGGGTTGGTTTGGTAGTATGGGCGGCTTTTGCCGATTCCAAAATCGGTGGGAGTTCTATCTCGGTCATCACCCCATCGTACCGAGGCATAAAAAACCGCTCGTCAAACTGTTTGCGGTCAATAAAACTGCCTGAATACCTGAGTGTGCCGATGGTTTTAACATGATCGGGTATTTTCCATGGGTTAAAACTCATGTAGAAATCTTGGTTCACCTCCCATACTTTTACCTCGTGCTTTCCCGGTTCCAAATCGTAATGATAGTGAATTGATACAGCATCTTCGGGAATCATAATTAACTGTATGGCGAGGCGCAGGTCGTTGGTTCGGTTGATGTTGGAATAATGCACAATGCTGTCGTCAAGGATAACCGCCTGCCCTGCTTCCACGTTCATCGGGGTGAGATAATGCTGAATGATGTCGTTTTTAATATCGTCCAATTCCCAAGGCACTAACGGTCCTCTGATTTGTCCGAAACGCTTATGACTTCCGTTCACCATTTGCAATGTGCCGTTTTGTTCGTTGCTGTCCACCAAAGGCACCCAGACCGAAACAGAGGTATAACGGCTTTCGTCCACAAAAGCCCAGTTTTGGTGAAGTGGAACTTCACCGTCGTTTTCCGATTTGTAGATAAAGTTGGCTATGATGGGTTTATAACCGGCTAGGTAGTGATCCGTCCGTGTTTTAAAGGCTTGGGTAATGATGTCGAACACCTTTTGCTTGTATTCAATGCTTTTGTCAATAAAGGTGAAATCGTAGGTAATACGCTCTTTGATGTCAACGGTCGTTACATCCTCTCCGGTAATGTTCCCTCCCCTAAAAGCTAAGGTATCGAAATAGGCTTGGCGCAATTGAGCTACTTCATCGGCCGAAAGAAAAGGCACGATGACATAACCTGCTTTGTCAAATTGGTTTTGTAGTTCGTCTTGCTTGAAAACGTTCCGCATAAAAAATGGTTTTGAATGGTTGTTAAAGCGAATCTATAAATGTAGGCTCTTTTTCTTTAAAAAAATAAAACCCCGCCAACAATAGTGCAAAGGTAATCAGATAAACAGGTAAAAAACCAATATCAAACTGTCCTTCGTTTAAGAGACACCAACGGTAGCCTTGAATGACTCCTGCCATTGGATTGAAGTATAACAAAAACCGGTAGCTTTCGGGAATGATGGACACGGGATAAAAAACAGGAGTTATCCAAATACCAAAGTTAAGCAAATAGGGCAATGCTTGGTAATAATCTCTGTGTTTGATAGCAATGACATTCATCAATAAAGCAATTGCCGTCCCTATGCTTAAGTTGACAAGTATAAAAAAGGGAAGAACTAAAATTGATGCCGTTAATCCACCACCAAACAGCAATACTCCCAACAAAAGAATGGCAAAACCGATGGAAAAATCGAGCAATCCGGTCAGTATTTGGGTGACGATGAGGGTCATTTTGGGGAAGTACAGGCGTTTCACCAAATCCTGATTCTGGATAACCGCCATGCTTCCTTGTGTGCTCAGGTGTGCAAATAGGTTCCATGCCAACAAACCGCAAAATGCGAACAAAGCATAAGGGGCTTGTCCGTTATAAATACCCATCAACTTATCAAAAATCAAAACAAAAATGGCAAGGCTCAATAAAGGCTGCAATACTACCCACAAACTTCCTAAAAAAGTCTGTGCATACCGCACCTTAAAGGCACGTTGTACCAACGACAAAGTAAAAGCCTTGAATTGATAAAGGCTTGATAAGTAAGCGACTAAAGGAAGCGGTTTGTTGGAATGGATTTCCAATTTGATGTACGATTTACGATTTTAGATTTACGATTGAGGAAGATTGGAAGAATTGTTGCCACGAATGCACGAATGTTTTTTTGATTTTTAGATTTTAGACATTAGATATTAGACGCTAGACATTAGACAATAGCCATAAATCACTAACCACTAACCACTAAAAAAGCTATTGCTTCGGTTGATAAGCGGCGGGGTCTTTCAGAGGAGTGGTGGTAAATTCAGTCTTGGTAGTTTCACCGGCTTTTTGTTGGACGATATTGGCTGTACCATCGGCATTAAATGTTCCGTTGAATGAAGCAACGACATTTCCGTTTGCGTCATACTCGCTCATTTCGCCCATGGTGTCAGAAGTCAGTTTGCCTGCTACTTTTACCTCTTTCCCTTCGTCTGTATAGTAATAGCTTCCGTTAATGTTTTTGTCTTTGACCATAATACGAAGCATCATTTCGCGGTCATTGGGTTTGCCGGTAAAATAATATTCTCCATCGAAGGTAACAGGCGCATTTTGAGTTGTATCCACTGACGTAGTGTTGGTATTGCTGTTATCTTTCGGCTCAATCGAACAAGCGGTGTGGAGTCCTACGACTAAAAGTAATATCCAGAAAAGACTGATGGGTGTCATAGATGATTTAAATGTAAACATAGATTTGTTGTGTTTAGTAATGAAATTTGGGAATGATTGTTTGTATCGCAATCAGTAGCAAAGCTAACCTTTTTTACCGATAGGAAGGGTGTTAAAGGCTTGGCTAAATATACCGGGCAATTCACTGGCGGCCATGCCCAACCAGTTGTGGAGCAGCGAACCATACACTTCTCTAAAATCAAATTGCATTTCAAGTCCTGCCTGTGCTGCTATTTCATGGGGTATGATCGGGTTATTGCCAATGACCGATTGCTTTATGTTATTGCCAAAAACAAACAAGGGGGCAGCCGCACCGTGGTCGGTTCCGAATGCATCATTAGAGCGAATTTGGCGACCAAA
Organism: uncultured Bacteroidota bacterium; assembly: GCA_937907475.1. Lineage (GTDB taxonomy): Bacteria > Bacteroidota > Bacteroidia > Chitinophagales > UBA2359 > UBA2359. The sequence continues at coordinate 9,387 of CALCIK010000106.1, forward strand.
CTCGGAATAAGTCATGCCCAGTACCCGATTGTCTAATCCCAACAGCCGCAAGTCTTGTTGAAATGCATAGATAGCATCCGACAGAGTTTTGAGCAAGTTGGCGTGGGTCCCTTTATTGGGTTCGTCTTTTTCCACCTGATGAGCATGAGTATCAAAGCCGGCAAGGGTCAGTACATAGCACTTTGTAGGTAATCCGCCGGAGATAAGCCGTGCAGCTATTTTCAGTTGCTGGGCCAATTCGTTATCGTCCGGATATTGGGCTTTGTTCCGACCCTTTTGGGCAGCTTTTTCCACCACTTTTACGTAGGCATTGGTTTGAACAATGCCGGTTCTCAAAAAAGCGAGTGCTTCGGTGTATGGAGTAGGTGGGGAAGCTGTGTCGGGCGGCTCGCTTAAATCTCTAAGGTTGTCAAGGCTGTTGAGGGTAAAACCAAAGTTGGCACTCAGCCCTTGGCAGGTTTCCGACACCATATTACCCAAACTAATGGCTAATGGTGCGGGAAATGTTGGGTTGGGGTAATTGACCGGAAAATGCGGATGTTGCTTTTCCAAGTATCGCGCCAACCAACCGGTATCCCAAAACTTGTCGGCCGGCGATGCAGAATTCCATATATCGAGGGAACGGAAATGGGAACGGTTTTGGTTGGGATAACCCACGTTTTGCACAATGCAAAGCTGCTGCTCTTCAAATAATATACGTAGCCCTTCTAAATTAGGGTGAAGTGCTAGGTTATTGGTCAAGCATAACAGTTGGTTTTCGGGCAGTAATATATTTGGGCGGGCTTTGAGCAGTTGATCGTAGCTGTCCATCGGCACAACAGTATTTAACCCATCATTACCGCCGTTGAGTTGTATGAGAATAAGTATATGGTCGTTGTCGCTTTGCGAAAAAGGTAATTCCAACGCCTGTTGCGCCAACAGAGGAACCCCTGTCAAGGCAAACGGCACTCCCACGAAGCCGGTGGAGGTGAGTTGTAGGAATTTTCTTCTTTTCATATTCTTGCAGATTTGAGACTTAAGACTTTAGACAATAGACATTAGATTTAAGACATCAGACTTAAGACTATAGTCTCATTCTTTTGATATTGAAACAGTTTCAAGGAAAGCAGGTTTTAGATTTTGGTCTTTTGTCATTGTCTTTGGTTCTATATCTTCTTTCTTCAGTCTTATGTCTTCTATCTAACGTCTTCTGTCTAGAATCTAACATTTCCAATCTAAAGTCTAAAAAAGATAATACTCCGGCATTTTAAGCATAAAAGCTAATAATCCGTGCAATCTTTTGGATATGGCGTGAGTAATTTCGGGTGAAGCGGGTTGTTGTTTCAGAAAGGATTGGCAGTTTTTAGTCCATTCGTAATCAGGTAAGCCTCCCAGTAATACTTCCTTGAGCAGGTTTTGTTGATTTACAGTGATGGGGTGCATAAAAAGTAATGTTGCAAGTTGAGCAATCAATTTATCGGGGTCGGCAGGGTTGTCTAATTCGGATAAGAGGGATATCGGGTTGAGCTTTACCCTCTCGCTGTTGCCGGACATGCTGTCCATTCCGTTGATATTGGTCAGGGCATCGGTAAATTGGGTTCTGCATTGAAGGGTGGAGGCGTTTATCCAATTGCGGTCGAATTGCGGGGCTTGGTAATAGGCTTTCCAACCCGCCACGCCGGGCGGTTTGAACAGTTCCATTTGCATGAGTGCGCCCAACTCAAACAGATAGTGGCAAAAATGGTAACGACTCGATAAGTCATCGGGCATCACCACCTCCAATTGCTTGAGTGCGCCTATGATGAACTCCATCGGGTTTTTTATTTTAGGTGCATCGTTCAGCTTGCTATAAAAATGCCGGCTGCTCAACAACTTTTTTAATACGGGTTGGATAACGTAGTTTTCTTTACGCAACTGCTGTGCCAATGGGGTAATAATCTGTTTTTCGATAGACTCGTCAATGAGGTGATGCACAAACCAACGGTACAGTTTGCGGCAGATATGCAAGGCAGTGTGTTCCTGTTCAAAAATCAGGTCAATGACATGGGCGTACTCTTCTTTACCCATCGGAGGGATTCGGACGTTCCCAAACCGGTGCGAAAGTTGTTTTTCAAATTGGTCGTGGGCTTTATCGTTGTAAACAGACTCGATGCGTTCGTTGGGATCATGGGTATAAAACCCTGTGTCGGTCCAACCGGTCATCGCGCGGGCTATTTCCCTCACATCTTGTTCGGTAAAAGTGGTATAGTCGCCGTCGCCTGCCAATGAGCCTTTACCCACAGTAAACAGTTCCAACAACTCCCGTGCATAGTTTTCATTGGGTGCAATCGCTGCATTGTCGCGTCCGTTCAGGAAACGCAACATGGCGGGGTCAATGGTGATTTTTTTCACCAATTCCTTAAAATTCCCCCAAGCGTAGGTTCTGAGCAACGAAATATGGATATACTCTTGCTTGTGCTCCACAATATCCGATACTCCGAAGTGATTGTGCCAAAACAGTGTGAGTTGCTCGCGTATTGACAACCCCTCACCCCATAACTGCTCAATCATCCAAGCTCTGATGCTTTTTTTTCGATACTGCTCAAAGAATACTTCTTTCAAATAAGGGGCATCTACCCATGTTTGCCCGATAGGAACATTGGGGTCTTCGGTAAAAAAGTAATTCAACGGGGGTTGAGGCAAGGGTAATTCTCCGAACAGTTCTTCGATTGTGGCATTCAACCCAATTGCTACCGATTGAAGAATTTGCTTTCGAGTAGCTCCAAAGGTCGTGCGCCTCAGTAAATGTGCCGCCTGTTCATAAGACCAATTACCCTCGTATGGCTCAAGCCCTGCTACTCCTCCCCCATCGTCTAAAGCGGCAGTCGAACCTGCTTTTTTTTCCGTATCCCGACACGCCTGCTCGCTTGCCAAAGCACTTAACAAGAGTAGTGAAGCTACAAAATCGCGCCGTTCCATAATTCATCATTTTACCCGATGCGGGAGTAACATTGCAGCCGGTCAGATATTGACAGTCCCATACAATCGCAAAACTACACCCTAATAATCCCTTGCAAGGTAGTAATTATTGACATTTTTCACCCTCTACTTTTTGACAAAAGGAATCGTTTAAAAGACTTGAGACTTAAGATATAAGACAAAAGACAAAAGACAAAAGACAATAGACAATAGACTTAAGACAAAAGACAATAGACTTAAGAGAAAAGACAATAGACTTGAGATTAATTGTAATCTTTTGCAAAAATGACTTCCCCGTTGCTACTAATCACATTCCCGTTAGTACCAAACTCATTACCGTTGCTACCAATCACATTCATGTTAGTACCAAACTCATTCCCGTTAGTACCTGTTATCGGCTATTTGGTCAAGTCAATTAGCAGAAGTCAGCCTATCTACTGTTTGGGCTGGTGTTGTGTATGGGCAATAAAAAAATCCCCAAACCCTTCTTTACAATGGGTTTGGGGATTTTTAGGGCTATAAAAATGGAGTCTAATACCTGATTTCGTTGATGCCTATATGACCGGCATTGATTTGGTATAGGTTAAAATCAGCCGTGTTAACGTTTCTATCTATACTACCATCGGCATCTCTATACTGGTTGGTAGAAGGATTTTGGGTATAGAACACATTAAAGTCGGTATGGCTAATGATGCCATTACCGTTGTAATCTCCCGCCAAACAAGCAGCGACACCATTGCTCATCAACTTTTGTTGATTATTGCCGTATGCGTTCGCTATGTTGGTTGTAAAATCATAAGAAACCTGATGGTTATAAAGTGTGAGCGGTACGGCACTCATAATATCGGCATGGTTTCTATGGCGCATGACAAAGTAGTAAGCAGTACCGTTGACGAGGGTGGTAAATTTCACCCCGTTGACCGTTCCGTCTATGTCTATCACATAGCCGTTATTGAGCAAAAATCCGGCGCGACGGGCAATCACGGTATTGGGTGCAGCCGCACTTCGGGCTTCTACAATTACCCAATCTACTGCCGAAGCGGGTATCCCACTGACTGCACCGACCGACTCTGTACCCGTATAGTTCCAAGGCACTTTGTTGTAAGGCTGGGTAAGCGGAATTAGATTAGTAGTGGAGCGTAAATCGTTTCTCATTAAGCCGGTAGCAGTAATATACGGTCCTTCTAAAAAGGCCTTTAATTGCACCACTTGATAGGCAGTAGGAGGGCTTGCTGCGGTACAAACTTCTAATCCCCAACTGGTCAATGAACCGCCATCTTCGGCAAAAACGTCATTAACAGTCAGCACCCAAGTACCATTTGCGCTTTGTCCGTCAAAATCGGCAAGGCTGCCTTGTGGGATATAAGTTCCCCCACCGGTGGGCGGACAAGGGTAGTTGGAAGATGCAGCCTCGTCATCCAAATTGAGGTTAAAATTATTCTGACTTCCGCAAATATTACCAAACAGCAAAACAGTAGTGTTTGCCGGACTACGGAGATTGAAAATTAAGTCGTTGATATAGGTGTGGGTACCTACTAAGGTCTTCACATTTACATCGCTGATTGTTCCCGCCCCTGCTATGACGAGGTTGGATGTAACAGTCGGTGTGCTGGTACTGGATATAGTTTTGGGCACATCAGTACTGTTATAGGTGGTACACGATGAGGTAATCGTGGTAAAACTATAAGTAGCCGAATAGGCACCGTTGGCGCAACCGTTTTCACCTCTTACCCGCCAATAATAAGTCGTAGAAGTAGTCAGCAAACCCGCCGGAACAACGTAGGTGTTCGTCAGCAAGTTAGTTTGAGAGGATAAAACAGGGCTGAATCCTATATTATTGGCAATCTCTAAGCTGTAGGTGCTCGCATTGGCAATGGGCAACCACGCTAAAGTGGGGGTGGTCGAAACACTTGTTCCACCAAAAATGGGAGAGGTAAGCACGGGAGGTTGTGGAGTGCCCGATGATACAGCAAATACAATATTTGCTGTTTGTGTGATGCTTGCCCCCGATGCAGTTACGGTTAGGTTATAAGTGCCTTGTTGTACGGCACCGGTATTGGAAATGGTTAGGGTGTTGCTGCCGGTCGGGATAACGGTTGTTGGAGAAAACGTAGCTAATGCACCAATGGGCACCCCTGTTACATTAAACGATACCGGGCTGCTAAATCCGGAAAACCCGTTGATGTTAATACTATAAGTAGCGACTGCAGGAGCGCAAACAGATTGCAAAGTCGGGGTAACCTGCATGGTAAAGGTAGGTACAGTAGGTTGCGATACGGTGAAGTTAGCATTAGAAATGTCAAAAAAGATATTTCCCGAACCCTTTACCTGTACCCGTGCAGTGGTCGAGGAGGGTATAATCGGCACATTGACCGTAGCTGTTCCGCTATTGGGAACTGCGGTGGCTAAAGTATAAGGATAGGTATATCCGCCATCTACCGATAGCAAAATGTCAACGTTTGCACAACTAATGGGTGCGCCGGTAGTACCGGCAACGCTCCATGTTACGGAAGCGGTGCTGCCTGCATTCCATGTTACACCGGCGGTATTGGGGGCGGTTACCTGAAATGGTCCGGTACCTGCTGCTACCACTACGTTTGTGTTGGCGGTAGCAATTCGTCCGCCACCGGCGCGGTTATCTCTTACGGTCAGCCTGAAAGTAAGTGTTCGGGCATAAGACGGAAGTAATTCGCCTATGGTTGTTGTGTTATTGATAATATTTGACCACTTTGGAAACACGCGAGTAGGGCTGGTTGTGGGATTAAACGAGCGGAATATCGGCGCATCGCCCGAAGGTGAAGCAGGCGCACCGGCTGCACCAAGGTTGTATTGTTCCCAACAAAACGTGATGGCATCGCCATTGGGGTCGCTTCCCGAACCTGTTAAGGCAAATGGGGTACTTAGCGGTATAGTATAACTTGCTCCGGCATTTGCCGTAGGGTTCAAATTGCCCGTGTTGGTTTTAGTGGGGCAGCTATTGCCGTTGCCGGTTGTTACATAGGCGATAATCTCCTGAAGGCTTCGGGCATGGAAATAAGCATCGCTGTTACTTTGCAAGTCATTTGCACTGCCACAAATACCTGCATAAGCCATAATGGTACTGCCACTGCCGGGTTCATAGGCACTGCTTGCCGAACGGTTGCCACTGCACGACCCGCCATTACCGTTAAATGTATGGTTGCCTCCAAATTGATGTCCCAATTCGTGGGCAAGGTAGTCAATATCAAATGGGTCGCCAACAGGCGTAGAAGTTCCGGTAACACCGCTTGCTTTACCTCCTGTTTCACAGGGTACGCCTAATTGCGCCACTCCGCCACCGCCGGTACTGACAGTGTGACCAACATCATAGTTGGCATTACCGATGACCGCATCTATATTACTTTGGCTTTGACTCAATAATTGACTTGGATTATCATTTGAATATGGGTCAGTTCCACTATTGGTATAAACAATCAGGTTGTTGTTGGCTATCAACGTCATACGCACCGCTACATCGCGTTCATAAACTCCGTTTACCCTATTCATGGAAGTGGTAATAGCTGCCAAACCCAATGCGACCGTACCGCCATGAAAAGCAGTATATTCACCGGTTGAAGAAACTGCTGCTCTGTAATTGCGCAACTGCCCATCGGACTCGCGGTAACTGCCCATCGGTATATCCTCATCGGGAACGGTTACATGTCCACGCTCTTTATGTACATTTTCGGGAACCAAACAAACCCAGTTTTCACTTCCGGGTTTGGTGTAATTGCTGGTGTAGTAAGAAATATAATGGGTTATATCGTTGCGGCTAAAGGGGTCTATAAACACTCTGCCGTTGACCGATGACAATACTTGTGCATGAAACCCAAAAGGGGTAATATCTAACCGAATAGTTGCGGTAGGGTCGTCTATCCCCTGCCCTGCCCATGTTTTTACATCGGGTATCTGACGCGCTAATCCTTCTTCCATGATGGGAGAAAGCACCACTTCAAATCGCTCAAAAGTGCCGTCGGGCATGGGAAGTAATAAAATAACCGGATTGGTTGCCGCGAGAGGGGTAAATTCCATAGGGGCGCGGCTGAGTAATTCTCTCATACCCGGCAAATCGAGCTCAACGGTTCGATATAAGCGGGGTATAATATAGCGTTCTCCCAACACAGTAATGGAGCTTTCCGATTTGTCGGCCCACAAAATTCGATTGGGTTGCGCCTGTAAGGCAGTCATAAAAAGCAAACACAATAAAACGGAAAGTAGCGTTTTAGTTAGATTAGGTTTCATAACAAATAGTTAATTGAAGATACAGTAAAAGTTGCAGGTATGTGGAATGGGCTTTAAAGGTACGTAGTTTTAGTATTTTACCCGATAATTTATCCGATAAAGTGTTAAATCCTTCGGTAATTTTACGCAAAAATGAAGTTTCAACAACGTTTTTAATGGTTAACGGTTAGAGGTTAGTGGTTAATGATAAATGTTTAGTAATAAATGGTGAATGGGCAATGGTGAATGGTGAATGGTCAATGGTGAATGGTCAATTGTGAATGGGCAATTGTGAATGGGCAATTGTGAATGGGCAATGGGCAATTGTGAATGACCGGTTGCCACTTTCCACCCGTCATTAAAAAAGGGGGTCTTTAGTAGTAATGAGTAAGTCTAATATCTTTAGCCTATCGCCTTATGCCTCATACCTTACGCCTATTCACAATTCACTATCACCTATTCACAATTGACCATTGACTATTCACAATTCACAATTCACTATCACCATTCACCATTCACCATTCACAATTCACAATTCACCATTCACTATCGAATAAAAGGATACCTCACTTCCGACAGAAACAACCCCTGCGGAGGAACGGATATGTTCATTTTGGGGAACTGTTTTTTGTGTTCGTCCATCACCTCTTTAAACTCTTCGAAGGTTATTTTTTCTTTCCCCATAAACAACAAACAGCCTACTATTCGGCGCACCATGCCGCGCAAAAAGCGGTTGGCGGCTATATGAAAACGCAGGGTTTGGTTGTTTTCATCGGCAATGATTTCTGCTTTGTATAGATTGCAAAGAGTTGTTTTTGAGCTTGCTCCACTTTTACAAAACATTCTGAAATCGGTGTATTGCGGCAACAATGTTACGGCTTGTTGCATGACATCTAAGTTGAGCGGTTTCCATGGGAAGAAAAAGCTGAACTCGGTCAGAAAAGGGTTTTTGTCAAAATGAATATAGTAATCGTAAGCGCGGTAGGTCGCATCAAACCGGGCGTGGGCATCTTGGGGCACATCGGTGATGAGGCGTTTGACGGCGATGTCGGCTGGAAGAAAACGGTTCATTCGCTCTACCAAATCATCGGGTAAAGGGTTGAGTGCATCGAAATGCAAATAGAATTGCCGTGCATGTACTCCGGTATCGGTTCTGCCGCAGCCCAATGTGGTAACGGGTTCGCGCAACAACAGGCTTAATGCCTGAATGATTTGCGCTTGTACACTAGAACCGTTGGGTTGAATTTGCCAACCTACATAGTTTTTACCGTGATAGGATATTTCTAAAAAATAACGCTGAGGCACCATTCGGGTAACGGATAATAGGGGGAAGGTAATTTTAAAACCGTAATCGTTTGTGTCAGTTGCGGGTATCGAGTCCCCACATCAATTTGTTTCGCAGGGTCGAAAAAAAGTCATTACCCGATATGCGCAATAACTGAATCATAAACTTTTCCTTACTGACCGAAAGGTGATATTGTTGGGTAATGGTTTCGTTTCGGGAATCTAAGGTACACAAAAACGAGTCGCTTCTCCCCTCTACTTTAAATGAAATGGTTTTGTTATCGGGTATCACGATAGGCCTTACATTCAAATTGTGGGGGGCAACGGGAGTAATGATAAAAGTTTGGGAATTGGGGTAAACAATCGGCCCTCCGCAACTAAGAGAGTATGCGGTAGAGCCTGTCGGTGTGGATACGATAATGCCATCTGCCCAATAAGAGTTCAGGAAATGTCCGTCAACATAAGTGTGAACGGTAATCATGGCCGAAGAATCGAGTTTGTGGATGGTAAACTCATTGAGGGCATAGGGTGCATCGGCAAAAAGCTGCGGATCATTCGTTTCCAACTTTAAAATCGAACGGCTATCTAATAGGTAGTCTTTGTTTTGCAAACGGTGAAGCAGGTCGGCGGTAAATTCGTCTTTGTTAATATCGGTCAAAAAACCAAGACGGCCGCTGTTAATCCCCAAAACAGGTATGCCGGAGTCTTTGACCAAAGTAATTGTATTGAGCAAGGTGCCATCACCGCCAATGCTAAATAGATAATCTGCCTTTCCCGCAAGCGTTTCGTAGGACGAAAACAGAGCAGGTTCGGCGGTAAAAGTATAATGTTCGGTCAGTTCTTTATACAACCCCTCGTATAACAGGTATCGAATTTGGAGTGCTTCTAAAGTTGTCAGCACAGTTTGCACAAAATCAATGTCTTCGGGTTTTAATTGACGACTGTAAAGGGCGATTTGCATGTTTGTTGGGGGGTTAAGGAATTGACAACATGGGTGAAAACAAAAATCGCATAGAATGATTGGGTGGCAATTATTCTATGCGATTTTGCTGTTGTGTTGTTTGTCGCTTTTAGTAAGTTACAACGGGGGGCAATTCTTTAGCCTGCTCGATAAAACTTTCTACTTGGCTCAAAGCGGGTACTTGACGCACCAATTGTTTTTCGTTGTTTACCTCAACCATTTTAGCGTGGAGATTAGCAGCGTTGCGGTTGCGCAATTCTTTTACCGTATCCACTCCGGCAGCTTCTAAAAGTTCGGAGTATTGGCTTGAAATGCCTTTGATGCGGAACAAATCGGCATGGTTCACAAAGGTCAAAATCTTACTGTGGCTGATGCCGGTAGATTCTTCCAATTCTTTTCTGCCTTTTGGAGTAGCTCCTCTTTCGAGCAACTGCTCTACAGTTTTAACGCCTGCTGCTTCTAATTTTTCGGATAGCACAGGGCCGATACCTTCTATGTCTGAAATTTTGTAAGCCATTGTAATAGATATTTTGTGATAAATAAGGTGATATAGAATTTTGCGACAAATATAATTGTGTTTATTTTGTTTTCCAAATTTAGCTTTGCCGTTAGGTTTTAAATCCGGTTTTTTTGAAGCAAAAACTCAAATCCTTGTACCCATTGATGTACCAAGTCAACGTAGTGAAATCTACACTTCCGTTAATTACCCAAAAGGCGTTTCAATTCAGAATCTAACTGCTCATAGGTGAGGTTTTCAGCTATGATGTTGCCTTTTTCGTCAATGATAAACAAGGCGGGTAAATAGTCCACCTGATACTTGTTGAGCAAATCGGAGTCGGTTCCTTTGGTATCAATCAGTTGATTGCTCCAACTCAATTTATCGGCTGCAATCGCTTCTTTCCAACGCTCCGTATTTTTGTCAAAGGCAACACTGTAAATGTCGAAGTTTTTGGATTTATACTGTTGGTAAATCTTGTTCAAATCTTCGTGATTCTCTCTTGCCGGACCACTCCATGTTGCCCAAAGATACAACAATATCACCTTGCCCCTTTGTGCGGTTAAGGACTGAACGGTGTTGTCCGGTTTGGGAAGCATAATTTCAGGGGCGATATGGTTGAGCATCGTTTTTTTAAGTGGCGAGAAATCAAACGAGCGCATGAACGCCATTTCACTGACGGGTTCTTCGTTCATGGGTTTGTAGGCATCGCCATATTGTGTGTTGGCAAATACCACTACCGTTTCGGTTTCTTCCCGCTTGACCAATATGCCATTAAATCCTTTTGATTTTACTTGCAGTAACGCTTGGTCTGCATCGGCTTGTTTCTCATATTTACCCAACAATACCCGTGTAAGCCCACCTGTGGCCTTTTCGGTTTCTATGGCCCCGATGCCCGATAGAGCGGCAAAGTTTTTGGGGTCGTAAAATCTGAAAACGCCGAGTTGTACTCTTAAATACTTGTGAAGGATGGAACTTGTTACCGTACCTGATGGTGGTTTTGTTGGTGTTTCTGTTGCAGGCGGAGGTGTGGTGGAAGCCGTTGCGTCCGTGGCGGGTCCGGTAACAACGTCTTTGCGCACAAAGGCATCTTTATACCCGCGTTTGCGCACTTCGGCTAATATCGTATTGGCCTTGGCTTCGGTAAAAGTTCCTAAAAGTACTCTTTGCAGGGTGGACGTTGCCTTTTGGGCTTCTAAAGTGCCCAAGTCTTTGAGGTTGCTGTATTTGGATAAATCGGGGCTGGGTGTTGCGCCGATTTGTATTTTGAAAACAGTTGTTTGTTGAGTGTTTGCATTCGTGTTGTTAGTGCCGCCTGTTGGAGGTGTGGGCGTGGGGGTCGTCTCAACAGGAGGTTTTACCGGCGGCTTAACGTCCACCACAACAGGTTCGTCTTTGGGCGGTATGGGTGTGGGCACAGATTGCGGTGCTTTGGGGTTGCGTTTGTTCAATTCGCGCTCAATCTGTTCGTAGGTAAGGTTGATGCCGATGATGGTTCCTTTTTCGTCCAGCAGAAAAGAGGCGGGAATACTTTTGATGTCAAACAGCATCCAATAATTGGAGTAGTAAGAATCCAAGTCTATGACATGATCCCAATCCAGGTTGTTTTCTTTGATACGGCCTGCCCATTTAGCTTTGTCGCTATCAAAGGCTACGCTGTAGATGGTAAACTTTTTGGCTTTTTCAAAGCTGTACCCCTTGAACTTGTTGTAAAGACGCACATATTCGGGGTTTTTAATCACGTTGCAGGCAACACACCATGTGGACCAAAAACTGACCAACACTAAATTCCCCTGTAAAGAGGATAGTTTGAGTGTCTTGTCGTTTGGGGTTTTTAAGTCCACCTCAGGTGCTTTTTCACCAATCGAAATCCTTGGCGGTGCCGAGCGAAGCGGCATCAACGCCAATAAAGTAAAGACCAATAAGAGAACGGTACGATTTAGCATAGCAATAGGTATTTTAATATCTTATGCAAGATAACGCATTGTTCTATCACGCAAACTATTTAACCTATATTTTTTAGAAAAAAGTGGATTTATAGCTAGTTTTTGCGTTTCCCGTTCTGGTAAACCGCAATAAAGGCTTGGTCATACCCTTGCAGCCTTACCTCCTGCAAATGTTTTTGTGCGGATGTTTTGGAGGTAAAAGAGCCGCTTAGATAGCGGTACCAGCCCTGATCGTTCTTCTCAATGCTAATGTTGGTAAACGGGTGATTGGTTTGTTTGTCCGTCCGTGCAGCCTGAAACTGGATTTTGTAAGTGTTAACCGCAGGGGCTTCCACAGCTTTTTCTGCCAATGCCGGTTTTGGGTCTAATGACAGGGCGGCAGTCAAAGCCATAGTGGTCTTACTCGGTTTGGCAACGGCGGATGCAATCGTTTTGGATTGACGAGGCGAATAGTAATTTAACGCATGGCATAAGGCTTCTTCCCATTGATTGCCATAAATCTGCTCTACGGTGATGGGCTTTTCGATGGCTAAACCGCCATCCAATATACTATAAGTATTGGAAACTGCATTGGCCAATTGAAGAGCCGCCGCCGCCGGCATTTGCAAAACGTTCAAAGTATCACTATGGAAAGCACTTGCAGGTAGGGCATAATAAGTGTTTTTCAGTCGCTTGTTGACCGTTTTCGATTCCAGATACCGCCACACAGGCATATAGTTTATTCGCGAAACACTGATTTGACAAGTCTGCGTATCGCGTTGAAGTATGGTTTCCAACATCAACCCCATGCTGGTGTTGGTGCTGATGGCATTAGAAATAAAATTACCCAACGAATAAGCCACCGGCACTTCTTTGGTACTGCCGTTTGCTCGTTTGGCGGTCAACATTTTGATGGGCTGTACCACATGCGGGTGTGCCCCTATCACCATATCCATTCCCAAATTGGCGGCAGTTTGTGCCCATTCCCTTTGAAACGCATTTTCGAAGTTTTTATACTCATCGCCCCAATGAAAAAAACCGATGATGAACTCTGCTCCCAAGTCTTTGGCAGCGGCAATATCGGCAATGATTTGTGCTCGGTCAATGCGGTTGACGATGCTGGGAGGCTTGGTGGATAGCCCGTTGGTATGAAAAGTATAGTTGAGCAGGGCGAAGTAAAATCCGTTTTTCTCTATCATCAACGGATAACGGGCAGCGCGGTCATCGGCATCTTTAAAAGTGCCCGTTTGCAAAAAACCCAACGACTGTACCACTTCTATGGTATTAACCACCCCTTGCAAACCCGAGTCGTTAGAGTGGTTATTGGCAGTAACCAACACATCAAACCCTGCATATTTAAGTGCTTCGGCCACACTATTGGGACTGCGAAACATGGGGAAACCCGTATAAGGCGGCCCGCCGGGTAAAGTCAACTCCAAATTGGCAATGGCCACATCGGCTTTTTCAACCACCGGTTTGATGTACTGAAAACAGGGGTGATAGTTATAGGTATCTGTTTCGGGGTCGTGGGCGGCGTTAATCTGTGGCTTATTGCCCATCACATCGCCCACAAACAACAGGCTCACTTCATCGGGAGAAGCTGCAACCCTGTTGCCGGCAAATAGGCAAACCAGTGCGAAACTATATGTTGTCCAAAGAGATGACAATCGGTTGTACATAGAAGAGGATTGAAATTAAAAAACGCCATGCCCACAAAGCATGGTAATTGATTTTGTTGTAAAGGTAACAAGGTTTTATTCAGTTGCAAACTCTGTCTAATCCTCAAAGTACATCAATTGAAGAATTGTGTAGGTTGTGTAGGGAGTTTTTAATTAGGAGTGTTCGAGGGAAAGAATGCGAGGCAAGTTTATTGAGGGTGTTTAGACAACTCGGTAGTTCGAATTTGAAATCTAAGAAAGTGAAAAATCGTACTGCCCTTATTGTCAGAATGAGAGCGGAGTTTTTATTTATGGTCACTTTTACTCTATTCCATGTCGTTAATAATCATTTCAATTTTCTCTTTCAATATTGGCAGATCAGAAGTCGCAACTCTCCAGACCAATCCAATAGTAACGCCAAAGTATTGATGGATGATTATATCCCTCATCCCTGCTATTTCTCTCCATCGAATATCGGGATATTTTTTCCTCGTACCATTAGAGATATTCTTGACCGCTTCTCCGATTATTTCAATTCTGCGAATAACCGCATCCTGCTTTTCTGAATTATCCTCAAATTCTTTTTCGGTCAAATTACGAATGTAATCTTCAATTTTCTCGATACATTCCAAAATATCTTCGAGAAAAACCATTTCATCCCTTTTCTTCTTCTTAGCCATAAATTCTGATTTCTTCTGACATTATTCTGTTTTTCAACCGAGGCTTTACCGCCTGATATTCGACCAAATCCACTTTCCTACCCAAAAGGTCTTCCAACTCATATTTAATCCCTACAAAATCCAACAAACTTATTTTACTGCCTAATTCGACTAAAATATCAATATCACTTTTGGATGTCGCTTTCCCTTTCGCCACAGAACCAAATATTCCTGCACGTTTAATTTGATGTCGAATCAAAATTGGAACTATCATCTTCTTTATTTCTTCTACTTTCATTCTTTTCTATTAAGATCCTATCCGATAACTGTAGGAATAGGGGAGATACTGCATAAGATTTCTA
>CALCIK010000107.1 GCA_937907475.1 uncultured Bacteroidota bacterium
ACTTATGTTTTAACCACAAATGTATAACTAATTATTGAATTGACCATCTCTGCCCAAAGGGGGAGATAAGACCTTCTGTTAGGGCGAAGGTTAGGGTGTTTTGGGCGGGGTTGGGATAGACGAGAACTGTTGTTTCCTTTATTAAGGGGTCAGGGGGTAAGCCTACCGTTTGTGTTACTACAAATTGTTTTATTGAACTGGTATCCGAACAGACAACCGAGGTTAGGGTGACAGTATAAGTGTCAAGAGCATCGTATTGATGAGTCAAGGTGGTGGGACAAGGCTCAAACCCCTGCCCACAAACAAAGGGGGGACTGCCATCGCCAAAATTCCAGATAAAATGCCCGCCGTCAATGCTGTCTGGATAGACGTATTGACTTTGGTTGATGAATTGTACTGCGGCATCGGAAAGCGGGTAGTGGGTAAAGACTGCCTCCGGCTCGGTGAGTAAACCCATGCAGTTGGTTTTAACAATGTACAAACGGGCTATCATGCCCCAAGGCGGCTGATAGGTTTCGCTACGACCGCAGGCTATAAAGCCGCCATCGGGGGTGGCTATCATATCGTAAAAGTAATCGTCAAAATTGTTAGCATCGTAAGTGCGTCGCCAAAGCACCTCCCCATTTTTATTGACTTTCACCAATTCGCCATCTAAATCGCCGGCTAAAGGAAACCTGTGTCCGGCTGCTACATAATCACCATCTACAGTTTCGACCAGACAGGTTTCGGGATAAAACGATATAATTTCATCGCTTTCATCGCTCTCCGTTAGCCGAATTGTGTTCCATAAGACATTGCCCGCACTATCCAATTTTATAAACACACCTTTTTTGCCTGAAACAAATGGAGGACAGCACCCATCAAATGGGTCGGGATCATTATAAATTGCAGTTGCCACTACACCACCGTCTGAAGTGGGTAGTACCGCCGCACCCCATTCTAATATAAATTCATCCGGCATTGGTGTAAAATCAATATTGGAAGCCCATATTTCGTTGCCCTCTAAATCGGTTTTCATGACCAAAATATCACCAACGGAAGCACCGGCTGTGTTAGCACCTACTAAAAAATATCCACTGCCATCAAGTGCGGGTTTTGCATCAAAAAACCAAGCATACCAAGGCGGTCCGTATTCAGTGTACAAACGCTCCCACTCCCGATTGCCTAAGGAATCTATTTTTACTATATATGGATGGAGCGGTACTCCACTTATTCCTATTGTAGATGTTGGGCTACTATATCCTACTAATAAATATCCCCCATCGGGAGCAGAACAGGCAGCGTAAAATACTCTTGAATACCCCGGCAAATTTATATCACTAAATCCCTCTTTTAACTTTTCACCTTGAAGATTTACTAAGATATAATATGCCTGTAAAATAGTGTTTGCAGAATCTAAAATTCCACCACAAATAATTGCTTTTTTTTGATTAATGTTTGTCGCCATACCTACAATTCTCGTACTTGTATCAGGCTTTGGATATTCACTAAAATCCACTATGTTTCCATGCTTATCTACATTCATATAGCACCCTCTAATAATCAAATCATCAATACTTAATGTTCCTCCACTTATAATATATGATGTATCGGTCAGCATACTTATATTGAAACCATTTGTACTGACATTGTTTCCCCAAATTGGAGTTTGGACAAAGTATTTGGGGGATTGGGCAAATAATGGTAGGTAGAAAAGCAAGCAATATAACGGCAACCAAGACGGAAATATGGAATTTGAAATAGGTTTCATTTTTTTGATTATAACAGTTAGTAATAGTACCCTTACCTTTTACACCAACTCTTAGCGTGGCAGGAAAGGGTTTATTTTGGGTCACACCTATACTATTTACTTTTGAGAAAAATAATCACCAAAAAAATCAACTTTTTTTGAAAAAGGTTACAAAAGTTGTTTTGGGTCATCAGATAGATACTTTTCTTAACGAAATCCGTTGGAAAAGGGTTGCTTGGGGAGTGGTAATATTCTTGAAAAAGCATTATAGGTTTGCCAAACCTATAATGTTTGCAAACAACACCCCTTGCAAAGATAAAGCCCCCTCACCATCAATAAACCCCCGCCTCCAAACAAAAACAACCAACCAATTCAAAACAAAACACCCCCGTGATGATGATACATATAAAATACAGGAGGAAACACCCGGATTCTACGGTTGACAAAGCCCCCTTGCAGATTGACAATTCGATAAAACAGGGTTGCAATGCTTCATTGCAGGGGCGTTTTGGAATAAAACAAAGGCATTAACAACCCTTGCAGGGGGGATTTGCCCCAAAACGGAGTGGCTTTGAATCATTGCAGGGGCGTATTCGGATAAAACAGAGGGAGCAAAGGCTTTTACCGGTTGGATATTCTTAAAAACACGGGCGACTTTACTCCATTGCAGGGGTGTTTTGCTTCATTGCAAAGGGGCTTTGATTCTTTGCAGGGGTGCAAGGCGTTTTTGCAGAGGTGCAATTTGACCCTCAAAAAGCTAAAATCTTCTAAGTGTTCGATAACCGCAAGAATATTGCGTTAAACTCTCCAATCTGCCTTGTATGGGTTATCTTTGCGGGCTAAATGCTGTTTGCATACCATTTTATACAACATAAATATATTCGCATGAGCCAGAAAATCACCATTGCTTACGGCGATGGCATAGGAGCAGAAATTATGAACGCCACCCTGCAAATTATGGAAGCTGCGGGTGCAAAATTAGAGTACGACGTAATTGAAGTAGGAGAGAAAGTGTATAATAGCGGCATTAAAACAGGTATAGTTCCCGATGCTTGGGATACCCTTCGCCGCAACAAAGTATTTTTAAAAGCTCCGATTACCACTCCCCAAGGAGGCGGGTTTGTCAGTTTAAACGTTACCATTCGCAAAACCCTTGGGCTGTTTGCCAATATCCGCCCCTGTCAGGCCTTTTCACCTTATGTCAAAACCCATTTCCCAAAAATGGACTTGGTGGTGGTGCGAGAAAACGAAGAAGACCTTTATGCGGGAATTGAACATCAACAAACGGCAGAGGTCATTCAGTGCCTCAAGTTGGTTTCCCGTCCGGGTTCGGAAAAGGTCATCCGATACGCCTTTGAATATGCCCGCGCTTATGGACGGAAGCGTGTTACGTGTATGACCAAAGACAATATCATGAAGCTCACCGATGGATTGTTTCACAGCATCTTTGACGAGGTGGGTAAGGAATATCCCGACATCGAAAAGAACCATTACATCATTGACATCGGGGCGGCTATGTTGGCCGATAAGCCCGAACGGTTTGACGTGGTGGTTACGCTGAACCTCTATGGCGACATCATTTCTGATATTACCGCCGAAGTAGCGGGTTCGGTGGGCATGGGCGGCTCGGCAAACATCGGCGATGACTTTGCCATGTTCGAGGCCATTCACGGCTCGGCTCCCGATATTGCTGGAAAAGGCATTGCCAACCCTTCGGGATTGTTAAACGGTGCTTGCATGATGTTGGTGCATGTCGGGCAATCGGAAGTGGCCGAAAACATTCAAAATGCGCTGATGAAAACGCTCGAAGACGGCATTCATACGGGCGATATCTATACCGAAGGTACAAGTATTGAGCGCGTGGGTACAGAACAGTTTGCGAAGGCCATTATTGAAAGATTGGGTAAAAAACCCGAGCATCTAAAAGTAATCAACTACAACAAAGAACATCCCCCCATTATCATCAAAATCAAACCCACCACTCCGGTAAATAAAGTATTAGTGGGGGTTGATGTGTTTTTGGATTATACGGCCGACAACCGCAATGCCAACAAATTGGGCGATGCGTTGACCAAATTGGCAGGCGATAGGATGAGCCTCAAGATGATTACCAACCGAGGGGTGAAGGTTTATCCCGACGGCCTTCCCGAAACTTTTTGCTCCGATCACTGGCGATGCCGTTTTATCTCCTTGGATTCCGAACTTTCGCCCGTTTACCGAGGCACGGGAAGTGTTCCCGCTATCGGATCTGGTGATGTGATTGACTTGCTGCAACGCATTGCCGATGCCGGTTTCGATTTCATTAAAACCGAACATCTGTACGAAATCAACGGTAAAATCGGCTACTCGATGGGGCAAGGGGAATAGGTTTTTAGTTATGAGTTATGAGTTTCGCCCTTGCATCCTAAGGTCAAACGATATTAGAACGCGGATGACACAGATTTGCAAACGCGGATGAACACGGATTTTTTTAGTGGGGATACACGTGAATTATTATTGTAAAAGGCATTAAATCCCTTCCTCGGAGGCATTGGGGTGGATTCTCGCCCAGTTGTATGTTTCTCCATAGTCTACATTTTGCAAAGCTTATAACTCATAACTTATAATTCAAAACTGTGCCTCTGTCTGTTTCCCCACAAACGACATTAGTGCAAAACTCATAACTCATAACTAATTCTTCACCACTTTCCCCGAAACCACCGTTTCACCATCGTTCAGCGTAAACAGATACATACCGTTGGGCAGATTGCTTAGGTCTAAGACACTGGAGTGTACACTTGCTTTGGGTTGCTCGGTTTGGGTGAGCACTTGGCGGCCGGTGAGGTCGTATAAGCGGAGGGTAACGGCGTGGAGGTTTACGGTGGTGAAGGTGATATTGACTATACCATTTGTGGGTATGGGGACGATATGGGTAATTCCGAAAATGCCTGTTTCATTGGGGCGCGTTAAGGTAATGACATTCCCGGCCTGTCTGGCCGTTCCATCGAAGTCGGTTTGTTGGAGGCGGTAATAGGTGATGGGATGAGGGTGCTCATCGTTGTATTCATATTGACGGGGGGTGCTGCTGTTGCCGGCGGCGGGAATTTGGGAGATGTTGGTAAAGTCTTGACCGTTTGTGGATGCTTGCAGGGTAAAGTAGGCATTGTTGGTTTCCGATGCCGTTGTCCATTGCAGATGATTGGCGTTTGGCAGCACTTTACCGTAAAAATCAATCAACGCAACGGGCAGGGGCGGGAAGCAATCGGACAGGAAGGATAATTGCAAAACATCGGTTGTGGAAAAACAATTACCGGCATTGGTCATCTGCACCCAATAATCGCCTACCGCTTGCGGGACAAACTCGTTGCCCGTTGCCCCGAAGATAGGACTGCCGTTGTAATACCATTGAAATGATTGGGCGGAATTGGCGGGCAGGCTGAGGATTTCACCGTGACATACGGCGTAGCAACCGGTGGGGAAAGGGCTGATATCGGGAAACGGGCTGACGTTGAGCGTTACCGAGTTGGAAGTATCGGACACACAGCCGTATTGGTCCATGCTGTACGCCCAATAATTGCCCGAAGTGGCGACTGTAATGCCGGTGCCATTCATGCCATTCACCCAGATATATTGATGGTTGGGGTCGGTGAAAGAACTGATGGCGATGTCGGTGGTTTCACCTTCGCAGATGACCGCATCGGCAATGTTAATGACCGGGGCGGGGCTTGGATTTTGCACCTGTGTTTCAATACTATCGGAGGCGGTGCAGCCGGTGAGGTTGTCGGTTACCGTTACCTGCCAAGTGCCCGATGTGCTGACAATGAGTTGGTTTGTACTGTTATTGCCCGGCGACCATTGATAAGCATAACCGAGGTTGCCGGCTACTTGCAGGGTTAGGGAATCGCCGGTGCATATATGTACCAAGGGTAAACTTGGGTTGATATGGGCATTGGGAGCAGGGATAACCTCAATAGCAACCGGTGGGGTGGTGTAATGACAACCATTGGCCAACATAACATTTACCCAATACAAACCCGAATTGCCAACGGTTATCTGAGGTGAAGTTTGCCCGTTTGACCATTGGTAAGAAGCTCCACCATTGGGAGCAGAGAGCAAAGCATTTTCACCCTCACAAAAGAGCGTATTGGAGGCGGTAATGTTTGCGGCTTCGGGTGCTTCTTCAATAACAACGTCTTGACTCACCAACGGCGAGGAACAGCCCTGTTCGTTGGATACCTGCAAACTTACAGTATAGGTGCCAGCGGTTGGGAACGAAAAGGATGGAGACTTCACCTCCGAAGTTGCCCCATCGCCAAAGTCCCAAAGATAGGAGGAGTAGGTGAAGTCATTGGGGGTAAACAGCGTATTGCTGCCGGCGCAAGTGCCACCCGATGTGGTAAATCCGGCATCGGGATAGGGTTCGATGGTCAGGGTTTGCATGGCAGATACGGCACAGGGTCCATTGGAAATGGTGAGGGTTGGGGTATAGGTTCCGGCTTCAGTGTAGAGATGAGTTTCGGTTTGACCGCCTTCAAAGGGGGGCGTGCCATCGCCAAAATCCCAAACCCATGAATTGATAGCTGTGGAAGGCAGGTAATACGAACGGTCTTGAAATTCCCACTCATCGCCAAGGCAGGCTTCGGCAAGGTCGAATCGGGCGACCAATGGAACGCTGTGGTGTTCGAAGTCGGACACTAAACAGGTATTGCCCGTTACGGGATGGGTAAAATATCCCACCAAGGTAATCATGTAAACATTGGTGATGTACGGAGAGTAGGTGTGCGAAGAAGTAGTTCCGGTAAACGGCTCAAAGAAGCCATCCCCCCAGTAAATGACATAAGAGGTAAAATCGCCGGAGGAGAGTTGGTCAATGCTGATGGTGTTGCAGTTGGTGCCGTCAACGCTAAGGATGAAATCCACCATATAACCATCCACAGGAGGGCATATAAACGGCGGCGGTGGCAGAGGAGGGTCAGTCGGATCGGTTGGTTCACCGGGTCCCAATGGGCAGGACATTTGCACGATCTGGAATTGATCGGATAATATAGTACAGGTATTAGTCGTGTCTGTTACCAATACGTTGTAGTGAAATTCTTGCAGGGTGGTGTCGGCAAAATGCGTGTAGTATGGTGTGCCGACTTCCTCTATGAGCGTGTCATTCAATAGCCATTGAAAAACATAGTTCGTTCCGTTGATGGCAACGAGTGGGAGGTCAACGGGAAATTCGACACAAATTGTTTCGGTAGTTGATAGGATTTGAGCCACGGGAGCAGTGTGTCCATAAACGACGTGGGCTGCCTGTGCGGTGCAACCGTTGGCATTGCTTACCAGTACGCTATACCCTCCTTCCTCGCTCACCTCCAACGTTGGGTTGGTACTCAACAACTCATTGACTACGTTTTGCCATGCGTAGCTGAGGTAACTGACCCCCGAATTGACATCGGCAACTTGGAGTAAAGCAATACTTCCTATACATAGACTATCGGGTTGAGAAATGACCGGCTGTGGAATACTGCCGATGTCAATGAGCAATTGTGCTGTTTCGTTGCAGTAAACAGCACTTAAGGTGGCGAAAGAGGACGGGTTTTGCCAAAGCACCTGTACTTCAGGTGTGCCTTGCCCTTGCACAATCAATCCGGCATCGGGCGGGGAAATGTCCCATGTATATGCGGCATCGCTTAGGGTGGGGGTGATGAGGTAAGTGTATTGACTTTGGGGGCAAACGAGTGGATTACCCGAAATAGCAAACGGCGAATTGGTTAAAGATATAGGACTGAACGAAGCAGGCTCGAAAGGGCAAAACGGTGCTACCAAAGATTGCCCGATCACCGAAAGGCTATACACCCCACTTTCATCCCATTGAACAGACACGTTGGGGCTGTTTTGACCGGCAATCAGACTGCCACCCGATACGGTCCAAACATAATTGGTGTTGCCCTGTACCGGAGCAACCGTGTATGAATAGGTTTGCAAGGGGCAGACTATCGTTTGGCCAACAATGTCAGGCGTTTGGGGGAAAGGCAAAACCGAAACGGCGGCCTGAGCAACGCTGTTGCAAAAGATATTGGGGTCAATCGGCGTAGCGGATACGGAGGCGGTACCGGCGTTGTTCCATTGAATGGTAACGGCATCGGAGTTTTGCCCCGAAACAATCACCCCTCCCGTTACCGTCCAAAACATCGGGAAGGGCACCTCAACACTCACCACACTTTGCCCGTTCAAACAAACGGCATCGGGTGGGGCAATGTTAAAAGCGGGTTTTGGATAGACCATAAGACTTGCCTCGCCGCTACATTCGAGTATTTGATGTTGATAATTGACATGAAGGGTGGCGGCGATATTGTTCCATTGTACGACAACAATCGGGCTGCCCTGTCCACTTAGGATAGTGCCGGAATAGGACGGGACAATGCTCCATAGGTAATTGGCTCCGCCAAAATATGGGGCAGAATAGGACAGCACTTCGTTAATACAAAAATAGGTTAACCCGGAAATAGTCGCATCGGGTGAAATGATGGGGACAGAGGCCACCGAAGGCAGGTTGCAATAGGCTTCACCACAGCCCGCAGTGAGCGAAACCGTTCCCATAGGAGGCGTGTTCCAAAAGACGGTAATATTGGGCGTTCCTTGACCGGCGGTGATGTTGCCGCCGCTGACCTGCCACTCGTAGGTATCGCAATCGGCATCGGTGGTATAGTCGGCAGAAGTGCCGAGGCAAACGGTCGTGGGGCAAGATATATTGGGGGCTAAGGCGGGGTAAACCACAATAGCAAGGGCGGCCGTGTCTGGGGAGATAGGCAGGGGGTGATAGGCCACCAATTGCACCCAATAGGTGCCTGCTTGGGCGTAGGTATAGGTTGGGTTGGCAATATTAGTCGTTGTGCCGTTGTCAAAATCCCACAAAAAAGCATTGGCGTTTTCCGATTGGTTGAAGAACTGCACACTTTGACCGGAGCAGATAAACAAGGTATCGGCGGGTGGTGAAAGGGCGGGAAGAGTGGTAAAGGCGGCGATAGGCGGGGTGGGTTCGGCTTCCACAAAAGGGATGTTTTCGTACCATGCAATTTTATGATTACCGGTGGTGGTGGTCAATACATCCATATCCCCATCGCCATCCAAATCATCGGCAAACACACAGTTCGCACCCAAAGCGGTGTTGCTGATAATTTGTTGCAAACCAAAATTACCCGACCCGTCATTTTCATACCAAGCCACTCTGTTTTCAAAATGCGAAGCGGAAAGCACATCTATATCGTCATCCCCATCCAAATCAACGGCAAACACGGAGCGAGCTAAATTGGCCTCGGTGGTAATGATTTGTTGAAGCCCAAATATTCCGCTTCCGTTGTTTTCATACCACACAATCAGGTTGCCGGCTCCCGAAGCGGCAATCACA
Source organism: uncultured Bacteroidota bacterium (assembly GCA_937907475.1). Classification (GTDB taxonomy): domain Bacteria; phylum Bacteroidota; class Bacteroidia; order Chitinophagales; family UBA2359; genus UBA2359. The sequence continues at coordinate 9,105 of CALCIK010000107.1, forward strand.
TCCGAATCGTCATCGCCGTCCAAATCGGCGGCAAATACAGACCATGCCCCGGTGATATCGGTCGAAATAACCTGTTGAATCCCAAAGTTGCCAAGCCCGTCGTTTTGATACCAAGCAATTTTATTATCGTAAAACGAAGCAGAAATGACATCTAAATCCCCATCGTTGTCCAAATCCGATGCAAAGGCTGCATGTGCCCCAAACGCAGCACTCGTAATGACCTGTTGCGTGCCAAAATTACCGCTCCCATCGTTTTGATACCAAGCTATTTTATTGTCGTTATGCGAAGCCGACAGCACATCTAAATCTCCATCACCGTCAAAATCGTAGGCATAAACAGCCCGCGCACCATTCGCATTGGTCGAAATTGTTTGTATCGGGCCAAAGTTGCCGCCCCCTTCGTTTTCAAACCAAGCAATTTTATTGTCATTATAGGAAGCGGAAAGCACATCCAAATCCCCGTCTCCGTCCAAATCGGCAGCATAAGCCGCATTAACACCGGACGAAAGCGTAGAGATAATTTGTTGCGCCCCAAAGTTTCCAAAACCGTCATTTTTGTACAACGATATTTTACTGTCTATCGAAGAGGCAACGAGCACATCGGGAAAGCCATCTCCATCCAAATCGGCAGCAACCACCCTCATCGGATTGAGCGTTTCCGATTGTGCAATGACTTGTTCCGGCGCAAAAAAGATTTGAGACCATGCCGGTGTGTTGCTAAGGCATAGCAAGAAGAGTATATAGAGTAGATGTTTTTGCATGGGTTGAATATTTAAAGGAGTGCGCACAGATTTCAAAGAGTGTGTAAATAAAGGTAATTTAGTTTTCCAAATTTACATAACTGTGGCAAACCATCAAATACCCGACAAAAAATCTTTACCACTTCAAATTCTATATGGAGTTTAGACAGAATTAAGGTAATCATCGGCGTTTTCTCAAAACTCGCCATTCAACACGCTTTTGAACATACTTGTCGAAGCTATTTTACTGATAAAAAGCCATTTCCTAGAAAAGTAATGAAGGTTCTTCAAGTCTTGATGAACCTTCATCGCTCTTTGATGAGGCCCATCATTGTTTCATGAACCTTCATTATTTGTTGATGGAACTCATGATTATTTGATGAACCTTCATTGGTGTTTGATGAACCTTCATCGCTTTTTGATGGACTTTCATTATTTGTTGATGAAGCCCATCATTGTTTGATGAACCTTCATTCCTCTTTCAGCAACCTCCATTAGGGTTTGATGAACCTTCATTCCTCTTTCAACAACCTCCATTATTGCTTGATGAACCTCCATCACTCTTTGATGAACCTTCATCACTCTTCTATGAACCTCCATTATTGCTTGATGAACCTCCATCACTCTTCTATGAACCTCCATTATTGCTTGATGAACCTCCATCACTCTTTGATGAACCTCCATTATTGCTTGATGAACCTCCATCACTCTTTGATGAACCTTCATTATTGCTTGATGAACCTCCATCACTCTTTGATGAACCTTCATTATTGCTTGATGAACCTCCATCACTCTTTGATGAACCTTCATTATTGTTTGATGAAGGTTCATGTAACCTTGATTCGGAAGATTGCTTTTTTTAAAAAATGCCCGAAGCCGCCCGATACGAGTCGCTAAAATTTGGCGAGGGGTTATCTTTCCCCAATCGTAAATCTAAAATCGTAAATCGTAATTCTAAACAGGGTTAATCATCGCGTTAGCCAAATCAATAAACCCGCGAAGGCTGATTTGCTCGGCACGTTGTTGAGGAAGGGCGGGCGGGAGACGGTCAAAATCAAATTGAAGCGGATGCAGGGCGTTGCGAAGCATTTTGCGCCTTTGGCTAAATGCTTGCTTCACGGTTTGTTTAAACTGCTTATGATTGTTGATGAGGTGAGCAAATTCATCGGTCGGTGTTAGACGAACAACTGCTGACTGCACTTTTGGCGGCGGGTCAAAACTGCCGGCACTTACCTCGAACAAGTATTCGGTTTTAAAATAAGCCTGAAGCAGGACGCTCAAGATGCCATATTGTTTGTTGCCTTCTTTGGCGACAATGCGCTGCGCCACTTCTTTTTGAAACATGCCAACCACCTGTCGCACTTGTTGACGGTAATCGAGGGCTTTAAACAAAATTTGAGAAGAGATATTGTAAGGAAAATTACCAATGAGCCAAAACGGTTGTTGCCCGATATAATCTTCAAAATGTACTTTCAATACATCGCCCTCTATAATATGCCCCTTTAAATCGGGGAACTTTTGCAAAAGAAATTCGGGTAAACGGTTGTCAATTTCTACCACATACAAATCAACATCGGGGCGGCCATGCAGAAATTGGGTAAGGATGCCTTGACCCGGGCCAATTTCCACCACCGTAGCTCGTTCTACATCGATCAGTTGCAGGCTATGAGCGATGCGCTCCGCAATGTGAGGATGTTTTAAAAAATGTTGCCCAAATAGTTTCAGTTTTCGCATGAATAGATGTTAGGTGTAAGGAGTTAGGTATAAGTGGTAAGGAGTAAGGGGTAAGATAAGAGGCAATACAAAATGTAAAGCCAAAAAGCGTAGGCAAAAAACAAGCTTTGTCGCCCGATTTGTTTCATACTGAGTTGTAAAACTCGTGTCAAAGCAAACAACTTATAACTCATAACTCATAACTCATAACTATTCACAGTTTTTTGCTTAATTTTGTGCCCTTGTTTGGGCAAACGCCCTTTGACCGAATGGTTTCAACCATCACACGCGCAATCAACTAAAAGAAAATATAGCATTATGGAGTTAAAATCAGTTGCAAAGATACAAGACAATCTATCGGTAGTATATATTGCAGACGACCACACGATTTGGGAGCAATTAGGATTTAACGAGGAACAACTCGGGTTTATCAAAAAGCAGGTCGCTGCCGAGGCCTTTCCAATTGTCATCAACGACTATCATAGACTGCGAATTATCAGCTACTTTAAAAAAGAAGCCGATGTGCATATTGCACACGAAAACTGTCGCATAGCCGCCGCCGATGCCACGCAATTGCTGAATAAATATAAAACAACCGAAGCCGTTATCAGCAACGAAAGCAGCATCCCCAATGCCGCTTGGTATTTTACCGAAGGGGTAGTTTTGGCCAATTACCAGTTTTTAAAGTATCGTAAAGATGCCGATAAAGTGAGCAATTCGCTTAAAAAAATCTATCTGCCCGATGACAGTGCCACGAAAGCTGAGGTAGCAGAACTGCAACACCTCTTAGATGCCGTTTGCACCGCCCGCGATTTAATCAACGAGCCGCCTGTTTACCAAACTGCAGAACACTTGGCTGCAAGTTTTAAGGAAATGGGCAAGAAATCGGGTTTTAAAACCACCATCTTTGATAAAAAGAAAATCGAAAGCCTAAAAATGGGCGGTCTGCTTGCCGTTAACCGAGGTAGTCAGGAACCCCCAACCTTTACCATCATGGAGTGGAAACCCAAAAATGCGGTCAACAAACAGCCTATCGTTTTGGTCGGTAAAGGGGTGGTGTTTGATACGGGAGGTCTGAGCCTAAAACCCACTCCCAATTCGATGGACTATATGAAATGCGATATGGCGGGTGCCGTGGCCGTAGGCTGTACAATGTACGCCATCGCCTCCAATAAACTACCCGTTTATGTGATAGGTTTAGTGCCCGCGACCGATAACCGCCCCGGTGAAAACGCTTATGTGCCGGGCGATGTGGTAACGATGTATGACGGCTCGACCGTTGAGGTATTGAATACCGATGCCGAAGGGCGCATGATATTGGCCGATGCGCTGAGTTATGCCAAACAATACAAGCCCGAATTGGTGATTGATGTGGCTACCTTAACCGGTGCGGCCGGTATTGCAGTCGGCTCACAGGCATCTCTTTTGATGAGCAACGCCTCTCGCAAAGATACCAAGGCGTTAAAGCAAAGCGGCTTGGAAGTTTATGAGCGATTGGTGGAAATGCCGCTTTGGCGCGAATACTTAGACTTAATGAAATCGGATATAGCCGACCTTAAAAACATTGGCGGCTCGGAAGGCGGGGCAATCACCGCCGCCAAATTCCTCGAATACTTTACCGATTACCCTTGGATGCACATCGACATGCCGGACGCATGGTATATGCAAAGCAGGAACTACCGGATGAAAAATGGTTCGGGTAAAGGGGTGCGTTTGTTTTACCAATTTCTCAAAAAACGCAGTCAACAGGCATAGACACTTGCCAAACAAGGATGCACCTTGGTTTGAACAGGTTTTATCTTATCAACTATACTGCGAAAAAATATGTTTCAGAAGGGAGCTTTGTTCGCACGACTTTAATACCGGAAAAAGCAACTCTTAACTTCTAACCCACTCTCAATCATGCAAGACGAAGAAAATAAAAAACCGCATCGGCAAGGCCCTAAGATTATCAAAACAAAAGACAAGACCGAAAAACGAGAAGATCGGAATAAGGTCGAGCAGGAAACCGAAAATAAAACCGATAAAGAAAACGAAAGTAATTTTTTGCCGGATTACAATATCTCATCGGCCACTTTAGAGCAAGCCATGAAAGCCGGTAAGCAGGAAGGGGACAAATCTTCCTCTGACGATTCGGCAGAAGAGGTCAGCGATAAGATAAGAATAGGCATTACGATTGGCGATATCAATGGCATCGGGGTAGAGGTAATCCTTAAAACCCTGAGCGATAACCGAATGTTGGACTACTGTACACCCATCATTTACGGCTCTTCGAGGGTGCTTTCCTACCATCGCAAAGTGCTTAAAATTGACGAATTTACCTACAACATAGCGGGTTCGATTGAACGCATCAAGCCGCATGTATGCAATGTCATCAACTGTTGGAACGAGGAAACACCCATCAACATTGGCCGTGCCAATCCCGAAGTGGGCACTTATGCCTTTAAAGCGTTGGACATGGCGGTAAAAGATATGCAGGAAGGGCATTTGGAAGCTATTGTTACGGCACCGGTAAACAAATACATTCTTAGTACGGTCAACAACAAGTTTATTGGCCATACAGAGTTTCTCGCTCAAAAATTCAACGTAACCGAAAGCCTGATGTTTTTGGTGAGCGATGAATTGCGAGTGGGACTCGTAACCAATCACCTGCCGGTGAAAGACATCGCCCGAAACATCAATGCCTCTATTATTTGGAAAAAGCTGCAAATCATGCACGACGCATTGATTAAAGACTTCGGCATTCAGCGTCCCAAAATAGCTATTTTGGGGTTAAACCCACATGCGGGAGACGGCGGCCTCATCGGTACAGAGGAGGAAAAAGACATCATGCCGGTTATCAACAACGCCAAACAACACAACATGCTCGTGTTCGGCCCGTTTGCTGCAGACGGCTTTTTTGGTTCGCAACTTTACCGTCAGTTTGATGGCATATTGGCAATGTATCACGACCAAGGGTTAATTCCGTTTAAAGCATTAAGTTTTGGACATGGGGTGAACTTTACAGCCGGATTGCCCATCGTGCGCACTTCGCCCGACCACGGCACAGCTTACGACATTGCGGGGAAAAACATAGCATCAGAAGAGTCTTTCAGGAAAGCGATGTTTTTGGCTCTCGATATTGTTCGCAATCGTCGTACCCATGCCGAAATGTATGCCAGCCCGCTTCGCGGTGCCGACCTGAAACGCATGGCAGGCATTGACCTCAGTAAAGACGAGGTCATTCAGGAAGATTAACTAATCTTCACCGCTTTGCTGTTTAATCCAATCGGGCATTGTATATTTGTTCTTTCAAGTCAATAAAGCCCTTTTATGAAAGCGATAAAAGCAGTCCTCGCTTGGTATTTGTTCCTATGCAGTATTCATGCGTGGAGCGTTACCGATAAATACCGTTTAGTTTGGAGCACCGACAACACCGCTACTACCATGACAGTAGCATGGTGTCAGCCTTCCGGCTCAAGCCCTATCGTATGTTATGGCACCTCCGATTTGGGGACAAACTGGTCTTTATACCCCAATCAAAATCCGCCCAACAGAAGCGTTGATGATTACAAAGGTATGAACCACCGTTTTGCAAGACTGACCGGTTTACAGCCCAATACCAACTACTATTTTGTGGTGAAAGACAGCGACGGGACGAGTGCAAGGTTTTGGTTTCGCACCCTGCCCAATGACCCTACTGTGCCCCTTTCGGTCATCTCAGGCGGTGATAGCCGTAGTAATCAAGTTCCTCGTCAAAATGCTAACTTGATGGTCAGCAAGTTGCGCCCTCATTTTGTCGCTTTTGGCGGTGATATGGTCGAAATAGGCACCAATAGCGAATGGCAGCAATGGATGAACGATTGGCAATTGACCATCAGCCCGGACGGGCGCATGTATCCCGTAGTCGTGGCAAGGGGTAACCACGAACTGGAAAGTGCAATACCTTACAACATGTTTGATACGCCTCATCCCGATATGTATTTCGCCCTTTCCTTTGGGGGCAACTTGTTGCGCCTCTATACACTAAATACTGAAATAGTAGTGAGCGGCACTCAGGGTCTATGGTTGGTCAATGACCTCGAAGCTAACCCACAGATACAATGGAAGATGGCGCAATACCACCGCAGTACCCGCCCCCATACTACTTCCAAATCAAACATAGAAGCACAGTACAACGCTTGGTCTGTCCCATTCTACCAACACGGCGTACAATTGGTGGTAGAATGTGATGCCCATGTGGTTAAAAATACCTACCCTATCCGGCCTACTTATACCGCCGGACACGAAGAGGGGTTTGTCCGCGATGATTGCAACGGAACGGTATATATCGGCGAGGGATGTTGGGGAGCACCTTTGCGAAACCCCAATTACAACCGCTATTGGACACGAGGCAGTGCCGCTTTTAACGAGTTTAAATGGATAAAGATTGACCAAAACCGTATGGAAGTGCGCACGGTGATGGTGGATAATGCCGGAAGTGTGGGAAGTGTAAACGATGCTCAACCCTTTACCGCCCCCACGAACTTGCAATTATGGACCATGCCCGACGGCGAGAATACGCTCATCATAGACGAGTTTCATAACCAACGCCCGCAGGTGCAAATCATCAGTCCCACACCGAATGCGTGTTATACCAATACGGGTAATATCTATTTTCATGCAAACGTTACCGATCCTTCCGGCAGTGGCATTCAATACGTGGCTTTTTACGGTGATGAACAATTACTGCATACAGACTATACCCCGCCTTATTCTTATCAGTGGTCGCCCTCCAATGTCGGCGTTCATACGGTAGATATAGAAGCGGTCAACAACGACAATATCTGCTCAGACAATCCGCCTTTTAAGGTTTATACCTATTCAAAAAACATTGCCACCAAAATAAAAACTGCTGCTGACGATGCCGAGCAAAACGGCAGCACGATGGACCTTTACGATGTTGACCTTGATTTGGGCGAAAGCGATTACATTGGCCTCCGTTTTACCAACCTCGCCATCCCGCGAGGCGCGCGAATTACCAACGCCACCCTTAGCTTTATGATTGAGGAATTAAGTATTGCTATAGGCTCGGTACAAATCAATGCGCAAAATTCCGATAATGCCCCTCCATTTACTACCGCTGCAAACAACCTATCTTCAAGACCAATTACCACTCAACCGGTTTCTTGGTCGCCTTCAAGTTGGACATCCGCCGGCAGTTTTCAAACCACCTCGAACCTAAACGGCATGGTTCAGCAAATCATTGACCGACCCGGATGGTCGGAGAATAATGCTATTGCGTTTATTGTATCAGGCACCACTATCGGCGGGCGCGATGCTATTACATTTGATGCAGGAGGAACGACCCTCTTAAACATAGAGTTCGACTTTAACAACGCTAACTATACCCCACCCTACCTCGGTCCCGACAATACCTTTTGCCACGACTATGTCCATACGCTTAATGCCGGCACGGGTTACAGTTCATACATGTGGAACTACAACCCCGCACTCAATACCCAAAACCTTCAAGCCACTACATCGGGCACTTATACCTTGCAAGTTACTTATCCCCAAAGCCCTTATGCAATTGCCGTAGATGAAGTGTCGCTTACCTTTTTACCGCCCCCGCCATTGAACTTGGGCAACCCAATCATTGAAGCCTGTTTTAACAGCGGTTATATGATGCTCGATGCAGGCCCTAATTTTATAGATTATATCTGGAGTAACGGTTCCGACTACCCATCCATTTTAATCACCCAACCCGGCACTTATTCGGTGGTGGTTACTGACCAAAACGGCTGTACGGCTTCCGATGTCATTACCGTAGAACCCATCATTCACACCACCTTGCAACCTTTGATAACATCGGGTTCTTTCTTTAACCTCTACCAATTACAGACAACGGGCGGCACACCTCCTTACAGCTATCAATGGAATAACTCCGGCTATGTTTCCAGCCAACTCCTTCCAAACGGCAACCTTCAGATTTTGGCAGGCAGTAATACCACCATCAACGTAACCGTTACCGATGCGTTGGGCTGTAGCAATCATTTGACCTATCAACCCATAACCACCGGTAATGCGCCGGTGATTACCCTTTACACCGTTACCCCCACCGCTTCGGCACAAGCCACTACCGGAAACATTGTCATCACGGTATCCGGCGGCACACCTCCCTATACCTACTTATGGAGCAATGGCGCAACAACCCAAAACATTACCGGGCTTGGTAAAGGTTGGTATGTCGTAACCGTAACCGATGCTGCCCAACAAACCGTCGTTGGGTATTATTGGGTGCCCAATGTCCAAACAAGAGGGGGTAAAAACGATGATTCAACAGCCAATTTAACCATCTTCCCCAATCCGGTTCAACAGAGTGCGATGATAGAGTATGCCACTCATCTGCATCAAGCCACTGCTAACCTCACCCTCTTTAACACCAACGGTCAGCCCGTCAGAACATACCAAAACTTGCCTGCCACCGGAAGAGTGCCCTTAGACACAAGCTACTTGCCTGCCGGCATTTACTACCTCCAATTGAGCGATGATTTCAGTGTTGGGATTGCAAGGCAGAAGGTGGTTGTTTTGCGTTAGACCAACTTTGTTAAAAGAACGAGAGGATGCAATGCTTTACGAGAAAAGGTGTTGCCGTTTAACCTACCTATTAAGTTGTGATAACTTAGTACAGGGTAACCTTTAGTTTGCTTTTCCCTACCCTCAATGAACAATCTATGCAATTTAGGATACTTTCTAACTTATATTCTTTGGGTGTCAAAGCATTTAACCGTCTGCGATTTACGGCGAGTTTGCTTTTGTGTTTGATGCCCATAGCACTATCGGCACAAATACCCGATTTTCTTCGCAATACATCGGTGCAAGTGCTGAAGGAAGACAGTTACATGGACTATCCATGGGCGGGCGGGATGCACAATCCACAATTTTCGGCGATTGATTTTGACAATGACGGGATAGATGACCTTTTTGTTTTTGATAAAATCAACAATCAGATTTATACTTTCCGCAACAACGGCACTCCCGATGCGATGGATTATAGCTTTGCACCCGAATACGCACGATGGTTTCCATACTTGCACGATTGGGCATTGCTCTTAGACTATACCCAAGACGGATTGCCCGATATTTTTACTTATGGCATCGCAGGGATTACCGTTTACAAAACCATTCGCTTGCCCGATAATACACTAACTTTTGAATTGGCCAGCGAACAGCTTCGGTTCAACAGCTTTTCGGGTTCGCTCAATATCCTTTCCAACGGCTCGGATCTCCCCGCATTGATGGATGTGAATAACGATGGAGACATAGATGTCCTTACTTTCGATTTTATAGGACAATACATAGAATACTACGAAAACCAATCGCAGGAACTGACGGGCACCCCCGATGATACCCTTTGGTATGAACGCATCACCCCTTGTTGGGGTAAGTTTTCAGAATCGAGCAATAGCAATGCCGTTAACCTGAACGATGACTGTGGTGGATTGCTGGTGCCTGAAACATTTGATGAAACGTTACCGCCACCTTCGATAGGAAATGTAAAAGCAGGTGTCGGTAACGTAATGAACGCAAATTCAAAACAAATGCACAGCGGCTCTACGATACTTGGTTTAGACCTCAATAACGATGGGGCAAAGGAGTTAATACTCGGCGATGTTTCCCATGCCAATTTAGTCATGCTGACCAATGGCGGCACACCCGATGAGGCAGAGATGACCAATGTGGACAATAGTTTTCCGGGTGATGATGTACCGGTCAACCTGCCTGTTTTTCCGGCTGCTTTTTACTTAGATGTGAACAACGACGGTAAAAAAGACCTCATCGCTGCCGTGAATGAGCGCAACAATGCCATCAGTGCCAACCATGTTTGGTGGTATCAAAATACCGGCAATGCCGAGGTGCCGGAGTTTACCTACCAAACCAACAATTTTATGTTGGATAATATGATTGACGTGGGTTTGCGCAGCTATCCGGCTTGGGTAGATGTCAATCAGGATGGGTTGCTCGATGCGGTGATTGGTAATTATGGTCATTACAATCTCGATGCAGCTTCCTATCAAGCCTCGCTAACGGTACTCCTAAATACAGGCACACCTACCCAAAACCGGTTTGAAACCATCAATAATGATTTTGGCAACTTGTTGCAATTTGGGTTTAGGGGACTCTACCCCGCATTTGGCGATATGGATGGCGATACCGATATGGATATGATAGCCGGAGACGAGCTGGGTTTTTTACATTATTTTGAAAATACCGCCCCTTTGGGCAGCCCCATGCAACTCACGTCCACATCACTCAATTTTTTGGAGGTAGCGGGTGCCGATGCGGTAACTCCTTTTTTGTTTGATATAGACAACGATGGCGCATTAGACCTGATTTGCGGCGAGCGGGCAGGTAAACTCAATTATTACCGAAACACCACACTCGAAACAGGCACGCTGTCTTTTTCATTGGTATCTAGTTTTTGGGGCACAGTTGATGTTCGCCAATTGGGAACGCCGTTCGGGTACAGTGCCCCAACTATTGCCGTGGCCGATAGCAGTGGGCAGGCATACCTATTTGTAAACTCCGAAAGCGGGCATATTCACGTCTATACCGATTTAGCCAATCCCGTATTTACCCAACTCAATAATGATTTGCCGGGCGTTAGAGAAGGAGGGAGAGGAGGCATCGCCATTGCCGATTTGAACAACAACGAAGGGTTTGATTTATTGGTGGGTAATGCCCGTGGCGGTATCGGCTTGTTTTCGCAAACGGGCAACCCTATTGATACGACCACCATCAACATACAAGACAATATCGGACGGATTCAAACTTTGCGAGTATATCCCTCTCCTGCTCATCAGGGTGCATTTACCCTGCAACTCCCCAACGCCGCCTTTCCCCAAAACCTTAAATTGACCATAGTCAACCTGCAAGGCATAGAAATACAAGGTGTCGCTTACCGGCAATTACTCGACGAGCAACTGATTAAAGTACAAATGCCTGCAAACACTCCCTCGGGGCTTTACCTCCTTCGGGTAATTACGCCCGAATGGAGCATTACTTTGAAGGTGATGGTCGAGTAAGTGATGAGTTTAGACATAAGACATTAACTTTTTACCATTGACCATTAAAGTCTTCCCTTAAATAGGTTGAGCCATATCAACCATACATGGAAGCGGAAAACAATTCTATAAAAACCTGCCTTACAAGCTACTCCTTTACCACCTTCCCCGTTACAACCACCTCCCCGTTATTCAAAGCTACGACATACATCCCATTGGAAAAATGCCGCATCTCCAAAGCATATATGTTATTACCCGAAACAGACGGTAAGGTTGCAGTAAACAGCAGTCTTCCGGTCAGGTCGTAGAGGTTCAGAGTTACGGGGTTTTGGTTGGGGTTGAAGTAGGTGATGTACACCATGTCTTGGGTGGGAACAGGGGCAATTTGCGTTAGGCCAAATGTGGTTGGTTGTTGTGGACGAACAAGGGTAATGACATTACCTGCCTGTCGCATACTGCCGTCAAAGTCGGTTTGGATAAGGCGGTAATAGGTAAGCGGATAGGGTTGAAGATGCAGGTATTCATAGTGGCGGGCAGAACTGCTGTTTCCTGCAGCTGTGACGCGAGTCAGGTCTTCAAATGTGTTTCCATCGGCGGAGAACTGTAGGGTAAAGTATGCACTGTTGAGTTCGGAGGCGGTAGTCCATTTCAGGAGGTTGTCGTTGGGCTGCACGGTTCCGGTAAACGAAATTAGACTGACTGGAAGCGGGCCGGGGCAATCGCTAAACTCCAACTGAAGTACATCGGTGGTGAGCGTGCAGTTGGGGGCATTGGTCATAACTACCCAATATGCGCCTTCTGCTTGAGGCACGATGGTATTTCCCGTTGCTCCATCCAAAGGCAAGCCGTTGAAGTACCATTGGTAGGTTTCGGCGGTATTTGCCGACAGGGTTATGGGTTCATCGGGGCAGATGGAATAACATCCGGCCGGGAATGCGGATATATTGGGTAGTGGCATGACCGTAATAACCGCTAAAAATGAGGTGTCAGAAATACAACCGTTTGAATTAACAGCAAACGCTCCATAAGCACCTGATGTGTTTACCGAGATAGCTGTGCCGGTTGCACCTGATGTCCATAAATAAGTATGTTGCGGATTGGGTGAGTTAATAGATAGATTGGCGGTTTGTCCTTCGCAAATTTGAGTGGCAGTGGCAGATAAGGACGGGGGATTGGGAGGGTTAATTATCTGTACTTGCGCACTGCCAACTGATGTGCATCCCGTCATGGTATCGGTTACGGTAACAGTTTTGGTGCCTCCGTTTAAAAAGGTATTGTTGTGCAACCCATTATTAACTTGCGACCAAGTATAGGTGTAGTTTGGATTTGAAGGGACTTGCAGCGTAGCACCACCGGTTCCCTGACAAACAATCACCGGCGATGCAGGACTGATGACTGCCAAAGGTGTGGGAATGACCTGAATATTCACCGGCGGCGAGGTATAAACACAACCCGATGGCAAGGTTACCTGAACACTATATGCACCCGATGTGCCTACGGAAATTTGCGGGGTGGTTTGCCCCGATGACCATAGGTAAGACGTTCCGCCATCGGGAGCGGTAAGGGTTGCGTTGAGTCCGGCACAAAACAACGTATCGGAAGCGGTAATGGGTAGCGCTTCGGGTGCATCGGCTAAGGAAATGCTTTGGGTTTGCACATCAGAATAACAGCCTTGTTGGTTCTGTGTTTGTAAAGAAACGGTGTAATCTCCGGGGGCGGCGTAGGTATGTACCGGATTGGGTAGCATAGAAATTGTGCCATCTCCAAACTGCCAATAATAGGAAGCAAGGCTATTTTCATCTGGCATAAAGTTTTGGACAGTTCCTGCACAGGCACCTCCGATTATGGTAAATTGTGCATCGGGTAGAGGGGTTACGGTATAGTTAGTGCTGCTCGACACAGTGCAAACGCCATCGGAAATGGTGAGTGTAGCGGTGTAAGTGCCGGGGTTGGTAAAGGTATGCATTTCGGTTTGTGTGCCGATAATGGGAGGTGTGCCATCGCCAAAATCCCATGTCCATTGAGTAATGCCCGTGGTAGGCAGATGGTAGGAGCGGTCTTGAAACCTCCACGGATTACTTAGACAAGCCGGTTCGATGTCGAAACGGGCGGCAAGCGGAACCTCATAAGTTTTCAGGACAGACCTGAAACATTCAAACCCTGTAACGGGATGAATAAAATACCCGATAACTGTTACTTTATAAATATTGACCTGCAAACTTGAGTAGGTATGTGTTTCTGAAATGCCATCGAAGGGTTGAACGCTCCCCTCACCCCAGTGAACGGCGAAATTGGTAAAATCGCCCGATGTGGTTGTATTGAGGGCGACGGTATTGCAGTCAGTACTCGTTGTTGAAAAGGTAAAATCTAACGTAAAACCGGCAACGGGAGGGCAGTTAGCAGGTGGCGGTGGCGGAACTATAATGGTATCAGGTGGAGCAATGCCGCCACTGCAATCCAAATGATTGATGGTGCGTGGATTTGACCAAACCGAGCAGGTGTTGGAAGTATCGGTTACCAATACGCGGTAGGTGAAGCTGTCTTCAATATCGTTGCCAAAATGAGTAAAGAATGGTGAGTTAGTTGCGGGGATTGCGACATCGTCCAATGTCCATTCAAATGCGTAGTTGGTGCCGTTTATGGCAGAGAGCGGAACATCCGTAGGAAATTGGATACAGATATTGGTATTGCCCGAAGTTAAAATTTTCGCTACCGGCGAGGTGTATTGGTAAACCCGGTGCGTGGTAAATCCTGAACAGTCCGAATCGTTGGTTACCTGAACGCTATATACCCCTTCGTTTGTGATTGTAGCAGTTGGGAGGGTAGATATGGTGATATTGGAATCGTTTTTCCAAAGGTAGCCGGTATAAGATGAGCCGGTTCCTAAGTCTGCCACATTGAGTACTATGCTGCCGCCTGTGCAGAGGGTGTCTGCTTGTAGAATGGCAGGCTGGGGTAATGCGCCAATGTCAATAACCAATTCGGCAGTCAGGTTGCAATAAGAAGCAGAGAGCGTGATGACTGTATTAGGCATATTACTAAACAACAAACTAACCTGCCCGGTGCCTTGCCCTTGTGCAATAAGGGCAGCATCGGGTGGATTAACAGCCCATGTATAAGTTGCTCCAATCAAGGAGGGAGTAATTTGATAGATTTGCAAGCTATTGGGGCAGGCAGTGGCACTACCGGTGATAGTAAAAGGCGAATCGGCAATCGGGGCAGGGCTTAAAGTAGCAGGTTCGGATGTGCAAACGGTGCCGGTAAGGGTTTGTCGAACAACGCTTAATTGATAAGGCGGAGTATCGTTCCACTGCACCGAAACGGTGGAGGTGTTTTGACCGGCGGTAATCGTGCCCCCCT